>JAVJRG010000011.1 GCA_040218535.1 Lacipirellulaceae bacterium
TTGTATCGCTCTTGAGAAGTTTTACATGCAAAGGATGCGGCAACGCGTTTTATCCGATGCCTAAAGATTGATGACTCAGGTTCGTCGCGTCCTATTTTGACCATGGTCGATCGATCAATCGAGCTTGACCTGAAATTGATACTTCCCGGAAGGAACTGCAAGAACCACGTTGCCGCTCTTTGATAGTAAGTCGACCTCTGCGGTCTCTTCCTCTAGTGGGCTGCCGAAGGCCCTCGAATCGGTGCCCGACAAGCCCGACGACATGATGCAGTGCTTCCATAATCTGCTCAAAGAACCCTCCGGAGCCCATGCCACCGCCCTGTTCGAATCAGTCCGGGGCCATCGGGACTGGGGCGTCAGCGACCTCGAGGCCTACACGTGGTTCATGACCGACGTCGAGTGGAGTTGGATGTCGGGCAGAACTCCCATCGAGGACTGGTAGCGAGCGGCGCACGTCAGAGTGAAGCGGACGGACAGACCGAGGCACTCTCGGGCTTAAGGTTCGTGCGTTGGTCGATGAAGCTGAGGTAAAACGTCTGCGATAACCGGGCCAATAGAAAGCGTAGTTGAGCGCAGCGAACGCGCGACGCAATTCGGCTCCGGTTCATCGTTTTGTTCGTCGCCGTATCGTTACGCACTGGAATCGCTACGCTGTTTGTGTTCGCGATCGTTTGCGTCAACGATTGCTTGACGCAAACAGTTGGATTGTATTTCGTAGCTGTCGAAGTCGCGAATATTGTCTGGACGGATATGTAACTGCCCCTCGCCGACGTTCCCGCGATGTTGGCCCTTTGAGTAGTGCTTGTTATTTTCAACCTCGAAAGAAGATTGGACCCAATACCTGATTTTGTCACGCCAAACGGCAACCCAAACAAAGACATCGCAACATGCTGGTTTGATCTGTTGAAAATTCATCCAAAATGATTTCTTGGAGTCAGATGCAAGAGCCTTGACGTAAAGTGGAGCGCTGTCGTCTGCGTCAACAGCGCGCGATGCCTTTACCTCGATTTTGATCTCGCCGAGTAAAAAATCATACTGGCCGGAATAGTTCGCATCTCGTTTCTTCGATGGCTTTTCCAAATCTGGAACAAGTTCTTTCAGATGCCCTTGTGCCCATGATTCGCCAAAGGTTCGCGGAGCACTGATCTCAAAAATGTAAAGAAACATGTTGCGGGCGAGATAATCGTCACGAAGCTCGAAGTACCCATCCAACGTCAAGACATTCATGCCGAGCAGATGTGAAATGATGTATTCGTATTCGTTGAACGGGTAAACAGAGACTAAGTTTTCGAGCCGATCCCGAATCTCAGCCTCATTTGCCACACCCTTGAGGAGTTCATCAAGTTGTTCTTGGAGGTGTTCCATATATATTCGCAGTTTTAGAACAGCAGTTTTTGCGGCACGTTAGTGCATTCACCGTCAACCACTCGCTCCGAGTCATCGGCGAAGGACGGGATTTCAGTTTCAAACGGATGCCCATTCTGCCAACCTTCGTTACCAGTATGCCGATACCTTTCTAGACGACGGATACAGATTTCAGCGTAGATCGGGTCGTTGTCAATCGTCATGCAGCGGCGGTTCAATTTTTCTGCCGCGATCAGCGTCGCTCCGGAGTGGGCGAACAAATCGAGTACGCAATCACCAGAATCAGAACTTGCCTTCACAATTCGCTCAATGCACTTGAGCGGCTTTTGAGCGTAGCAACCGGACACGTTTTCATCCATGCGATAAAAGACCTGCTGAATATCCACCCATACATTGCCTGCCCGAATGTTGTTCGACTTGCTACGCTCAAGGTTTTCAGTTTTCTTTCCGTCAACCTCCTTGTAGTATCCACGGAGTATCTTCGGAATATCGGTGTATTCGGCACTGACGTTGAATGTCGGGTTCCCCTTCGTGTAGTAAAGCAATTCTTGACGTACAGCCATCCAGTTCTTCTGCGTTCCGTAGCCTCGCTGATTCCGCATAGTGATGAAGCTACGAGACCGATAGGGTTCATCACGCATCATTACCATGAAATCGGGCAGCGGCTGAAAGCCATCGTTTTGATCCGCTCCAAGCCAGACATAAAGCGAGGCATCGCTTGCAAGCACGGCAGACGTGTTTCGTATCCATTTGCGACACCATTCGACAAATTCAGCGATCGAGCGAAGATCGAAGGCAACAAGGTTATAAGGCGGATCGTGGATTGCGAGAGTAGGATTTGCATCGGCGCACAGTTGTCGCACCTGATCTCGATCAGCCGCATCCAAGCATCCGATGCGGTGCTTACCATACGGATCTTCCCAGACGTCTCCAGCACTTAGTCGGCAGAACGGCAGCAAACGTTCACGAAGTTCGGGGTCGTTGTCCAATCGCGGCAAAGGGTTGTTTTTCATTGAGTCATCCTTGCACCTGCAAACCATCTAGTTTAGCAATTTTGCGCAAATTCGGTAGCACAGAGGATTCGCCCGTGAATGCGTCACGAAGAACGTGGATTAGGCGACGAACTTATTATTAGTTGCGAATTTCCAAGAGTAGCAGGCTTATCAAAGGATAGACTAATATAACCCCATAGCAGTGGGCGGACTAGGCAAGCTGACCAAGCGTGAAACGCCGATCGCACTCTCCCGCCAAGCGTGCAACAGAACAGGAATGCAGGCAGCCCCCGAAACGACAGAACGTTTCATCTCCCGACGCCAGGGCCGGGGAGAGCTTGACGCCGCTACGCCCGCACGACTTGTGCGTCGGGAATGTTCACTTCGATCAGGGCGATCTCGCCTGACCGTGCGAACAACTCTGCACTTAGCTCGGGAGTTAGCGAGCTAGCTTTCATCTTCTCGACTCGGCCATCGGCGAGCGTCACCTTCACGGAGAGGGGCTCGTCGCCAAGCTGGTAGCGAATGGGTGTCTGGCACAGCGTGAATGCCAGCGACCAGGGCGTCAGCTCCAGCGATTGCGGAGCACCTGACAGATCGAGATACTCGAACGTCGAGGCCTCGGCGAGGAACTCGCGGCGACGCAGCAGGATCGGCTGGAAGTGAACGCGTCCGTCGAAGATGCGTACCCCAAGCTCGCCGAAGCGGGTAAGGATTTCTTCCTTGACCTGACCCGTCATCCCTGGTTGTTGAGCACCACTGTGCTTGGGGCTGTGCGAGTAGGGGTCCGTCGGGAACGCACCGTACTGCTGGGGCGTCTTATCAGAACTGAGCCCGCCACGCACAAGGTAATAAGCATCCGCCAGCCGTTCGATTTCTGATTTCGAGGCCTGCCGATCGGCCACCTTGAAAACATTCTCTTGCACCGCCAAGAGCAGTTTCGAGACCATGTGCCAATAGATGCTGCCCAAGCCTTCGTAGCCGTACATCGTTCCCGAGCGACCGGTGTAAGACTTGTGCTGGAAAACTTCTTCGAAAACGTCTAGCACGGCTTTGCGATCCTGCTGGACCAGCTCCGACCAACGATCGTTGCAGGCGAGCCTTTCGAGTTGTTGGTCGAGATCGGCCCGCTTCTGAATGCTCGAGTGGAAGTGATAGTCGCCAAGCACGTCGCGCAGGATCAACGACCCTTCGTTCGCTTGGATCAGTGCGTCAAGCAAAGCCACGGACTCAATGCGCTGGACCGGAATGCGATTTCGCTCCAGGAAACCGGGCAGCTTACGGTTCGGATAGAGCATGAAGCTCTGCTGGTCTTCGCGATAGAGCTTGCTCTCGAACATCGCATCAATCAGCTCGATCGCTTGCCCTGCGTCGAGAACGCCGCTGCTGAGCGCGGCGACCTGACCTTCGAGCATTTCATACAGATGCGATACCGACGCCGAGGAATCTTCTTGGTCAAGCTCCAGCAGGTTGTAAGCGTGATACAGACGGTCCTTCCGCCGGTTCGCACGAATCGCATGGTCGAGATAATCAATCGCCACGCCGAGGAATTCCACCAGCTCCGCGCTGCCCACGGTATGCTTGCCTGAGAATCCAGCGTCATAAACCTTCAGCCGATAATCGGAGAAGGCTTGCCCGGCGGCTTCCAACATACGGGCACGTGCCTGGTCGTCGATTGTCGAAGCTTGCAGCAATGAGCGATTGTCATTCAAGACGGTGCGAAGGTTGCGGAACCACTGCTCGACCTCGACCGAAATCTCAAAACGCTTATCGGAAAAGTTTCTAAGCAGTCGGGCTAAGAAGACCAGATGCCGACGCAACTGACAGACCGAAACCATCGACAAACCAGCACCGACCAATGCGTTATTCGCGTCATTCCACTCAGGGCGTTGCGTGTTGAGCCAGATGCCGCCATCGACGACAAAGTTCGACATTTTCGAAAGGACCGGCACCATCAACTTTTCAAGCAGGTTGGCATAATAGATCTCGCCGTGTCCATCCACCACGAGTTTGCCGTCCGCCCCGATGCTCTCAACACGCCCGTCGATTTCCTGTGCGGTAAATAGGTCGTAGTCAATCGTCTCGCTGCTGTTTTGCTTGATTTGATCAAACGACTTGATGCGGTAGGGAACTCTCGCATAGCAGAACGCAGACTCTTCAAGCATCTGCTCCAGCTTGCCGGGATAGTAGGCCTGCAAAGCCTCTAGCAGCTTCGTCAGATAGACAATCTGGTGATCGCCCCAATAACCAATGTTACTCCAAGGATCGTCTGGGTCGGGCGCTTCCCAATCAAGCCCATCGCGAGTAATGCGGTAAGGGTTGTAGCCGTCAATTGTCGAGGCATTCACAAACTTCGCGACGATGCTGGGCAAGAATGCTGGGTAGCTCGCACACAGTGCTTCCCAATTCTGGAAGATATCGCGCCAATTGCCTTGGTAGTTGTAAATCTGCGAACCATCCTCGTTACGGACGCGAATCTCGAACGCATTCCAAGGGCGGCTCGGATCGCCGTGGCGACGGCTGAAGGTCAGCGGAAGATACTCCATCGCTAGTCGCATAAGATCGGCATGATGTTGCTCTTCGACTTGGCTGATCAGCTCTTCGTAAGCAATCTCAGCGGGTAAAGTCCGCAAGAAGGATTGCTGCGCCTGAAATGCTTTGGCGTTCCGCTGACGAACGAAGTCGCGGAAGTCGTCCGTCGCTACCGTGTAATTCGAAGCGAACACACCGCCACGCATGTTGTTGAACAACACGTTGGCAAAGTGATGGGCACTGGCGACTTGGCTGCCTGTCTGTTGCAGTCCATCCGCGCTGGCGATGTTCGCCATGAGATCTTCGTGGTTACGCTGCGTCGTCGATTCAATAAGCCCTTCAAGCGATTCTGTGGAACGAAGCTGGTCAAGAATCCAAGCAACCTGTTGATGATCGCGGCCCACGTCGGCCACCAAATGCCAGCTCTGCGACTCACCCGCGGAGAGCTTCAATCCGGCATAAGCGAGATAGTTCCCGCGGCGACCGGTGCAAGTTTCTTCCGCTGCGGGCTGGGCTCCTGCGTAGAAGTCTTCAAGCCCTTCGGGTGCCAAGAAAACCGTTGCATCTGCCAGGCCGGCTCTCCAGACGGTCGTTGCTCGTAGTGCTTCGACCGCTTCGGCACGGTCAGAAATCTTCGACGTCAGGCTAAAGATACCAAGCCCGGTCTGGGGGTCGTATTCGTTGTGCTTGTAGGCATCCGTCAGACAGCTCGCACACTGATAGGTCGATAGCGGAACACCATGAGGAATCAGGTTTTGCAGCCCATCGACGACTTCGCACTCGAACTCCCCATCGCGGACATTCTCAAGGACAACCGTACGCACGAATCCCAACTCATTCGACATCCGCCAGTGGTAACGCAACTTCAAACCGAGCGATTCATTATGCTCCTCGAACACCACCTGATCGCCGGCAACGTGCTTCAGCAGCCGTCGCTTTCCTTGCGAAGCGCCAGAGGTATCGTTGACGAAGGGACGCCAGAAGCCAAACTCACCTTCCGAGTCGCGATACCGAACCACCGTGATCGGGCCGGTGTAGGGATAGCACTCGTGGAGACGGTCGACCGTTTCGTAAGGGAACAGGCTCGTCTCAGGCGAAACGCGCCCCGCGGCCAATCCGCCTGACGAAGAGAGATACATCCAGTGATCGCCGGAGCTGACCACGCTCATCAGAAAGGGGCGAATGAGATCGTAGTTATCGATCTCATAGAAATCTTGCCCGTCGAGTTGCACAAAGCGCCCAGCCACTTGCTCACTCCCTGAACGCGTTGCGCTCGATTGACTCTCGATGCTATTCATTGCTGCTCACCAAAAATGAATGAATTCAACTACTGTAACTCTCTCGTCCCGAGCCACCCCACGACTCACACTACTTCACGAAACTTTTCATCGCCTCTTTCGGCTGTCGGTCGACCTTGAACAGCCCCCAATGCTTTTCCACTTCGTTGGGATGCGGCCCGCCCTTCCACGGTTCGTCGAAGGCTTCGAAGAAGAACGTGCAAACCTTCTCCTTCTGCGTCCAATCCTTAAACTGCTGGTAGTAGATGGCTTGCTCTTTCTCTCCCGCTTTCCCTTTAATCAACTGCGCCTGCTCGCCCTCGGTATGCACGCGGGTCGCCCAACCTGCCTCACCGATCACCACGAGCTTCTCCGGGTGGTGCTCGCAGATCTCGTCATAGATCCGCTCCGTCCACGCCATCGCGTCCTTCAACAGATTGCCCGCCCACAAGGCGTGAACGTGCAGGACGATAAAATCAACCTCGGCGGCTACGGCTTTGCTTTCCGGCTTGTTCCAGAAGTTGAAATCGTCAGCCGTGGTGACCGGCACCTCCGTCGCCGAGCGGACTTCGCGGAGGTAATTGATCAGCAGTTCAATGCGCGCTTTGTGAGCCGACCAATACACTTGCGTCTCGTTGCCAACACTCGCCGCAATCACCACATCGGGGTAAGCGTTGGTCAATCGGATCAGCTCTGACACTTCCTCTCGGTTCGCTCGCAAGGCTTCTTGATTGACACTGCCCTGCCCCTCGCCCTCAAGCTCCCGAGTGATCCAAGCGCCCAGCATCACCTTGAGCGGCAGCTTTCGCTCGCGGATGATCCTCAACACACGCTCCGTAAAACCACGGCTGCCATAGATGCGGATCAAGTTCCAATGCTCGGCAATCAGCTCCAAGTCTTCGATAAGCTGCTCGTCGGTCGGCTGCTCACCCCCCGGCCCCTGCCCCTCACGATACGGCCCGTAGGAAATCCCTTCACCAATCCAAGTGCCGTCGAGTTCAGGGACGAACTTGCGAACCACAAAGTCTTCGCCCGACACCTCGATCGCTTCCGCCGCCACATGACCGGGCGAAAGACAGGCCAAAGCCACCAAGAACAAGAACCATCGAGTCATCGAAGCTATTCCTACCCGCCGCGGAACGGCTGTGAAATTATTACTGTAACTGAACCAGACATCTCTATACTACCGAGCAACCACCAAATTTCGTACCTTAAAAACAAGAAATTATTGGATGTAACTTTGTTACTTTCATGAACTCTGCTGCATCAGATTAGCAGAAGGATGCGTACATCTGCAGTTGCGAGCCACCAGTAGAATCGCGGCTGGGAGTCGCGACTCTATCCGAGTTTCGCTCCACACGCCGGGTTCTTGGGGTGATCCTAGAGGCTTCTTGAAGAGACAGTGAGAAGGGGAACGCACCGTTCAGGGGATACGGACGCTTACTGAGCACCCTGGGATTGAGAGGCGAGTACCGCCCTCAGCCGTTTTCTGATCGAGACAATAGCCGGTGGGTCCTGCTCCGTTCGGAGCGGATGCTGTTGAAGCACATCGTTTGCGATGTCGAATAATCGGCCATCTTCGTACAGCTTCCAGCGCTGGTCTCGCGCTGACGCATGACGTGAAAAATTGTTCTCTATTCCAACCGGGCCGAGACTAGTAGAAGGAGTAGGCGAGAGGAAAAAAGAAGGGCGCCGAACTAGTCGGCGCCCTTTCCGGTGTCCACCTTGTTGAACAATCATTCGCTAGCGATTCCGACGACGTGATAGCAATGCCGTCCCCAACAGCAACAACACGGCTGTGCTAGGTTCAGGAACTACGCCTTCGGTCACGGCCTCAATCGCATCGATGTCGAAAGCAAAATAGTTCTGGTTACCGCCCGGCATTCCCATACTAAAGGTGGCCAATGCGTAGGCATGGTCCCACAGGTGACCGCCGTGGAACAAGAATGAGGCGCCGCCCGCCGCATCGAGTACGAACAGTTCGCTACCGGTGGCATAGTATCCATCCGGGTCGGCAGGATCGGGGATTTGATCGATGCTGAAAATAATGGCATCGACATCCAAACCACCGGCGGGGTCGCGTCCAAAATCGGTATCCTCACCCACCACATCGCTGACCATGAGTGCGTCGAGGTTAATCGCGTCTGCGTCAGCCGTTGTCGGAATGGGACCACCCAATAACGGGAAGACGGCTGCTTCAATCATCGGTAGCGTGATGTATGTTGAGCCATCCGCATTAAACACCGAAGTTGGCGGGCCGGCGAGCCCCGTGGCCGCATCAACACGTAGCGACAACTTATCCGTGTCGGCTGCAACCGCTGGTTCCGGTCCCCAGATTTCGAGTCCATCGATATCATCCGGCAGCGGCATGCCGTTGATCATGGCCTGAGCGGCCCACGTGCCTTGAATGTCTGCGCCGTTGGCCCCACCAAAGACTCCCAGTTCGTACGAGATTTCACCCGCACCGCCAACCGTATTGCCGTTGCCGAGAATCACCGCGGGTCCCGATGGAATCATACCGGGGAAGGGGACTCCGCCCGGTCCATAGCCCACAAAATCTTTGTCCAGAGAAAACAACAAGTGGGCATCGTCAGAGAGCAGTTCATCAAAGAGGAAATCGCCATGGTTTGCAATGGCATCGACTTCCAGGTCAACGAGTGCCGTCGGAAAGACTGGCGGAGAGAAATCTAATCCGTCGGTGACACCGCCTGATCCATCCCAGGCAACAATCTGCTTCGGGTCAGGTGCCGTTCCAACGGCCGTTATCATGTGGTCCCTGTCATGCGAGTATTCTTTACCCGGCACAATCGATGGCGATGCTAACCCAGGACCAAGCGACGGCGTTCCGTCAGCGAGCCCGCCGTAAGGAATCGTTGCCCAAGCAGCATTCGGGATCGTCAGCACTGCAAGAAGAGCAATGCACAACCTTCTTACTCCGAGACACGTCATCTGATCAGTCCTCCTTCTACGGGTTAGCACTCGAAGTCCGAACCGTTTCACGTAGGCAACTTCTTCAGCTCTAGCAATTTTCTCGGGTAACAGCAGTCAGTTACGCCGAACAAAAGCAAAAATCGTTAGAGGAGTCGTGAAGTCACACCGTCGGTCCAAACTTCAGCACAAAAAAAGAGCCACTATCGATTTGTGCAAACACAAACCGGTAGTGGCTCTTCTCTGTTCAGTGCGCCAAAAGGTGCCGATCAGCAAATTGTCTTGCCCCGCCTAATCCATATCGTAAGTGGCAATTCACGTTCGCGTCAAGCATTTGCAACAATTGGCCGAGAATCTCTTGCTGACCATTCCTCAGGCAAGCGATGACATAGCAGCTATAACTTGCAATTTTGCAAGTGATTACGCGCAAAACTATCTAAACGGTTCGAAACACAAGGGCTTAGACCACCCAGCCCGACGGGGGGGTCTGAGAAGAAGTTCGAGACTCGAAGACGAGTTCAGCAACAGCGGACCGCAAGGGACTCGAACCCTCAACCCGCCGAGGCGGACGACTGCTCCTTCTCACTCGCTGATCGACTCATCAAAGTTCGCTCGTTCGAATTTCACGCGCATGTTGAGCATTTCTTGATTCGACAGCAGGCCGAAACGGACGGAGGCTTCGGGGTCGGGGTTGTTTGGGTTGAAATGCGAGTTGTCGAAATGGGCGACGGAGAAGAGCGCATCTCCGGCCTTTAGCTTCAGCGGATTGACGAACTCGTAGGTGCGTTGCCAATTGAAGTCATAGGCAGCGATTTTCAAGATCAGCGTTCTCTTCTCATTAGGAAGACCAAGGTTTTCGATCTTGTAGAGAGTGAAATCCTTTCCGCGATAATGCATGTGTGGCGCCAGCGCGTGAATTAATACGTCAGTTGTAAATTGATAGTAGCTCTCCTTCTCGTAGTGCAGCACGTGCGGTCGCAGGCGAATGTCTTTGCGATTGAAGACTTGCGTTTCGATCACGTGCTCAGGCACTCCCTTCGCCCAAATGATTCCGAGTTTGGAAAGGTCAGGTGCTTCCTGCTCTCCGGTTGGCGTGTAGTGCATTTCGAAAAACAGGTCGTGATGGGCTGGCAACTTGAGCGCGTAGCCCGTTGGGTAGCGGCGGGCGTTGAAGGGATCTCCGGGGATGTAGTCGCCGATCTTCTTCACCCGATCCCCGGTCACTCCGTAGAGCTTAAGCAGAGCTTGATTTGCCGAGAGGGGTTCCGTGGTACTCTTGCCGACAATGGCACCCATGTGATGCACAACCGATTTGTTGCCGGGCCGCATTTCGATGGCCTGAATATAGCGATCCTCGGAGAAGTTGGCCTCAACCCGGTAATACTGGTACTCGTCGAGCCGATTCTTGGGAACGACGTAGGGTTCGGGCATTTCGAAGACGAAATCCGGCTTACCGATTTGCCACGCGTTCGCAGCCGGCCAGTTGGGCGGGTCCGGTGCGTCCTCCGGGTTTCCCGGCGGACAATCAAGTTCAACCCATGCTCGGAACTGATCAATTTGATCATCGGTCAAACGCAGGTCGCCGTGAAATCCGCCGAGCCCGTTCTGCGGGTCCGTCGTGGCGTGCCAGGGTGGCATGAGCCGGTTCTCGATACGGCTTAACATCACGCCTGCCATGGCGGCGACGCTCTCGTAAGAATCGAACGCAGAGAACAACTCAGCACCAGGCTCGCCCGCACGATGGCAGCTTTGGCAACGGTTCTGTAGCAGCGGCAAAATGTCGTTGTAGTAAGTTACCTCCTTGAACTTGCTCAGATCTCGCCGGGCCTCTTTAGCGATGGCACAGCCGGAAGCCGCCGTCTCAGCCAGTTTCGGCAGCGTACCGTTGAACAGACTCTCAAGAGCATCCGCCAAGTAGTTTTGCTTTTGATTATTCGCCCCTCCACCAAACCATTGTCCGTTGATCTGTCCACGGTAGACGGTTCGTTTGGCATCGAACCCGCCGCTCGTGTCGAGTACCACGACTTCTGGCGTGACACTTAGTCCCAACTCCTCGTGCCAGGGCGTGGCGGCATCGTCCTTGAAGACGGGAAAGGCGAGTTCGGTGTCGATGGCGTAGCCGGCAATCGCTTGGAGGTCGTCGATGCCGTTGGGAAACAGGGCGATGAAGTGCACATCCTGTTCGAAATACTTCGCTTGCAGTTGGTTGAGCGTCGGCACGAGCCGTTTCGCCAGAGGGCAGACCGTCGAGAACGTGACGACGACTAGCGCCCTCGTTTTCTTCGACTCATAGTTACTTACGAGCTGCTGCGGCATGCGCGTATCTCCCCAACGCCCAGTCAGCACTGGCGTAGCCGCAACAACCGGCTCAGCCACTACGACCGTCATCATCGCTACGACAATCCAATGTGCGACTCTCTGCTGGATAACCATGAGCATCTGTGGGCTAGACCGATAAATTGATAGATACCAACTTCTTCGTCGGCGAGTCGGGCGCGACGTGAGGAATTGGTCAAACGGACAGACTATCGCCCAAGTTAGGATTCGTGGCAAAACGAAAGAGCGCTCGGTCTAGCTCTCGTGAATGCCCTGAAATACCACATGCCACGCACGCAGACCGTCTTCCTTCTATGCATTCTCGTGATTGCCAGTGCAATCACACGGACAAGCCGCGCCCAAGATTCTTTCAGCCAGAGGATCCGCGAGGCGATGACTCTCTGGCAAGATGCGGAGCTGCCTTTCACAGCTCCAGACCCACAATGGTACGAAACGACTCGAAACGCATTAAGTGAAGAGGCTTCACGAGTTGAGCAAAAGCTCGAATCGCATGGCGAGGCTTACGCGGATGCCTGGAAGCGGCACCTGCAATGGCCTCTGTTGATGCGAAACTTGGGTGAGCCGCAAGAGATCGAGTATTCAGAACTCGCTCTGGTGCGGCGTTGGCTTTACTCCAATCGCAAGGGGCTTGAGTATCCTTTCTTTGCGGAACTTCGACAAAGCATGGATGCCCATCTCGACGCGGCATACGCCTGCTCACATCCGACTTTGGAAGCTGAGTTTCACCGACGAGTAGCCGACACCCGCGAGCACCTCGAAACCCTGGCCGCTGACCCAAGTGACAGGAACACTGCGGCTCTCGCACGTACGTTAGGTTGGCTGGACCGCTGTCGGCAACTTCCCGAGTTAACCGCTGCGACGCGGAGATTGATCTCGCTGCCAAATGCTCAGATCGTGATTGGAAAACCAGTTGTTGACCGGACGATTGCCTTATTGGCTAGCGATCTTCAGCAGTCATTGCCTGTCTCGGATAGATTGACCGTCCCCAACGGCAGCCTGCTCGGACAACCCCGGGTTGCAAACGTCAACGGTACGGCCAAAACCCGAGGAGAGATCGCGGTAGGACTTCAAGATAACCCTGTCGCTGCAGAAATACATCTTGAGTACCAAGGAAGCATTGAGTCTCTCTGTCGTGCGGTTGTAGGTCCCGTCTCAATCGCCATGCGGACCACCGGCCCCGTGGAAGCCATCACGCCAGTAGGAGTCAATTTGCAAGGAATCACGGTTGGCGAAACTGAAGTTGCACTCAAGGTGAAGACTCGGGTCACAGGCGTCTCGGCACGCAGCGATTTCATCCGACGAATCGGGGAACGTCGAGTCCATGAACCGGATTCTTTACGACAGATGAATTCGCGCGCCAGTATGAAAGCCAAACTTCTGATGCAGGAGGAGATGGAGAAGCGCGTCAACACGGCTATTGATGACATTCGTGCCGAATTGCAGAAGTCCCAAGAATCGCTCGACCAGTTTCAAGAAGTCTTCGCTCCCGTGGTTCGCGAGGGCGCGACTCCTCGCTGGGAAAACTTGGAGAGCAGTAACGAGAGTATCACCGTGAATGTGGCCGCTGGGAACCGCGAACAGTTCGGTGCGGTGATCCCTCACGGAAGGGACATGGCGGCTGACATGCAAATCTGCCTACACGTTTCGTTCTTCAACAACATGCTCGAAACCATCATGGCCGGGAAGACGTTTACGGATAAGTATTTCATGCGTTACGCGAGAATCCTCCAGCCTCAGCTTCCCCCACCCCTCATGGTCCATTCGCGGTCCACCCGCTGGGCAATCATAGCCGCCAAGCCGCGCCCCTTGGAAATCACGATTCCTGCAAGCAATGTGTTCAGAATCCAACTCAACATCCAACGAGTTGAGATCGATGGTGAAGAGTTCGTAGGACCAACGACCGCGACAATCTACTACCAGCTCCAGCAAAGCGAATTCGGCGACTACTACTTACAGCGGCAAGGTGAAGTGGAGCTCGACTCGTCAATTCCCGTAGAGGGTCAATCGTTCCTGCAGGAAAAGCTAGCCGCATTCTTCGCGCCAGTTCTCGATGGAACGGGAGTCGCCCTGCCTGAGGGTGGCACACTAGGCCGCATGCGTAACTTGCAACCACAGGGTGCGTGGGCTCACGAGGATTGGCTGACGCTGGGCATCAATGTTCCCAACGAGTTTCTCGAAGCTTGGCTGCCGAGCAAGAACTAACGAATTAAAGGATTCGATGAGAGTCGAATTTCAAAAAGTAAGACTCGTCTAGAATGTAACGAGCGAGTTCCAAAGAAAGCGGAGGGCATGGGACTCGCTTGAGCGTATTTCGTAACCTGTTCGCTGCAAGGCAAATACAGCGATAAGTTTTACGCAGCTCTAAGCTTACGAGTTATCACCTGAACGCAGCGGTAATCAGGTCCTCTCAGGATTTATCACAGCGATTGGCACACTGTGTCAATGGACTGGGGTCTGGCATCTCCACATAAGGAGATGCCGAAAATGGTAACACTTTCCCCCAAGAATGGTTACTCTCTGAGAGTTCTAATGATTTGCCGAGTCAGCTCCCCCGGTGAAGGTAAGCAAAGAGAGGAGTCGAATGACGACCAGGAGGTGCGACTGCGAGACTATCTTGAGCAGCAATGGGATGGGCCAACCATGATCGAGGTCATCGCCGGGGTAGGGAGTGGCGAAGACGTTCAGCGTGAAGAACTGTATAAAGCTGAACTGGCGGTCGAGACTGGAGAATACGACCTCATCCTCTGTGAAGACCTCAGTCGAATATCTCGTCGCTATCACGCACAGCGCTTTTGTGAGTTGGCCGAGGACTTCGACACTCGACTGATTGCCGTGAATGGCGATGTCGACACGGGTCAGCCGAATTGGAGAATGCTCGCTGGTTTCAGCGCCATTAGGCATGAAATGTACAATGCCGACAGCTCGCAAAGAATCCAGCGGAGCCAGCAGAACATCTTCGACAATGGAGGGATGTGTCAGCATCTTATCTACGGCTACATCAAGGAACCTGGCAGCAAGACTGACGACGGTGTTCGAAAAGATCCGGCAGCTGAACCGATCTACCGCGAGTGGTTTAGGATGCTGCAACAAGGAGCATCTTTCGCAGAAGTTGCTGACTGGCTTAATGAAATGGGTGTTCCAACGGGACCGCTCTGTCGCAACAAGAAGTGGGATGGGGCAATGGTTGCTCGGATAACCAGGAATCCGATTCTAAAGGGTGTCCGCGAGCGGAATCGCAAGATGAGTAAGCGGATCAACAAGACCGGCAAGTATCGCAGCGTGAACGCACCTGCTGAGATGCTTCGTACACGCGAGTGCCCTCACTTAGCGTTCGTCGACGCTGAACTGTTTGACGAGGTTAATGCGTTACTGAACGAACGCACTGCCATCTACAGTACGGCGAAGAAGAACTCGATTGCGCCGCGCAAGGGTATCCCCAAAAAAAGAACGGTCTGGCCAGCCCAACACATCCGTTGTGGAGTCTGCGGTCGCACGATGATCTGCCAAGGCAACAGCGAGAAAAGAAGCATCATGTGTAGCGGTGCTGCCAATTATCTCTGCTGGAACTCCGTGACTCTCAACCTCGAAAAAACTGGTCGCAAACTGGCAGAGGCTGTCTGCGAAGAGTTGGTGCGGATGCCAGACTACGACAGCACTCTGGAGGCCATGGTTGCCGAAGAAGCTGACCATGTTCTCTCCGGCCGTAATCAACGGCAGCAGGAGATTAAGGTTGAAATCGGTACGATTGATCGCAAATTGGAAAACCTAAGTGAAGCGGTAGCGCAAAGCGGAGGCAGTGCAACCCTCTTGCAAAACCTTCGGCAACACGAAGTACAGAAGGCTGCTCTTGAGCGTGAGCTCAAGCAGCTGCGAAAGCTTCCAGAGCCCAAGTTAGTCCTGCCTTCGATTGCAGAATTGCGCGAAAGGGCGACTACTGCTCTGAATGACTTGCGAGCCGAATCTCCGGAGTTCGCAAGACTGATGACGCAGTTATTGCCATCGATTGCCGTCTTTCCTTACTCGTTGCTGGATAGCAACAAAATCGTGCTAAGGGCGTCTGTATCGCTCGATCTTGGAGCGGTCGTTCCGGGTGCTGAAGATTACCAATCGATTAAGCACCGCTACTCGAAGCAGTTGTTGGTTGATCTTTTTCCCCTCCCTCAGCCAGAGCGGTACCGCCAGGAAATCTGGGAACTCTCAAATTGCGGACTCGGCCTGACGGAGCGGGAAATCGCCGGGAGACTAGGCATCACCCAGCCGGTCGTCCAGAGGGCAAAGAGGCTACAGAGACGAATGATGGCGGAAGACTTAGCGGACGCTTACTATCCAGTGCTTGAACCACCCATGGCTAGAAACAAGCTACGGCGACATCACCATAAGCGTTACCACTTCGAGCCACTTCCCGGATTCCCGCTGGATTGGCCCAGTAGTTAATTACAAGATAAACCAACTCACTTTTTCTCTAACCGTACTGGCTAGTCCAGTGCGGTTTTTTCATGAAAGGAGCACCGCGTGGAGAAAGGCAAGAGACAGCGCGAGTCGGAATCGAATCAGAATAGCGAGGCGACTCCTATCCGGGCTGACGATTCCCTCGTCGGCCAAATACTCAGGCTAGTGGCCCGTAGAATTGCCCGCCAACTAATTGCTGAGCAATTGGATGGGCAGAAACTACAGAACAGGTCGCAGCGTCAGTCGCTTTGAAGTTTAGTCGTTATTTATTATTGGCACCACTAAATCCACGCCCAAACCGTGGCATAAGTATATGAGGAAGGTGTTAGCTTTCCACGGCCACTCGCTGGCCACTTTCTAGTCCCATTCCAACCCCAGGAGACCGCTATGGCGGAGCTGATTGCACTCGCTCTTGCGCTAGCGCTGATTGTCTTAGCTTTTGCACTGGCTCGTGAGCATCGTCTGCGCCGTGCACTGGAGCGATTATTGCAGCTCATTTTACGAACGAGGAGACAAAGTGAATCGAAGAACGAACCAACGCAGCAGTCGACTGCTAATTCTGGCGAGTCTCCTGCTTCTGGCAGGCTGCAACAGTGAAGAGCGGGTGGTCGAAGTAGCAACTCAAGCCGCGGATCGGCAGGCGGACCAGAACCGGCAGATGTCCCAGCTTCAAGATAGCGTCCAGCAAGAACGCCAAGCGTTATCCGACGGCTGGACCGACCTGAACTCACAGCGCCGTCAGCTTGCTGAGAAACGCCGTTCGGACTGGGAGCGATACCGGGCGCGGCAAGGTCTTGCCGTGGTACTTGTGGCGGTTCTCGCACTGGTGCTGACTTGGCAACTGTTGCAGGTAAGGCCAACCACGGTAGAAGTGGATCTGGCTGCCTTGGAACTCGTGTTTGAAGAAGGCTGCGGGACGCTTATCCCGTCGCCCGAGGACCAATCTCAGGAGAAGAGGCTGCTTTCGCATCCAGAGCGGCAAAACACGCAAGAGGAATAGCTCCACAATGAAAAGCGTGACCTGTGAAGCGTGGCCAAGCGTCGTCATCTACTGCACCTTGCCGAAACTGTTGGCCTACTACGCTCTTGCTTCCAGCGTCGACAACCGAAGCGTTGCTAGCGTCGCCCAGTGCTTAGAAGAGTTCTGACGTCAGAAGATTCTCTCGGTGAGCCAATTACTTTCAGCCCCGCCACTTCTGGCGGGGCCTTTCTCGTTTATCGAGCGTAGCGAAGGTCGCTGCGCACTTCCTTTCCCCCAAGGATATCCTCCCATGCACCAAACATTGCTCAATCGCCTCGTGGCAGTCGCCACGGGCGAGTCGTGCACCACGATTCGTCAGCTTGGCTTCTCGATTGCCGACCCGCTCGATCAGCGTTTTGACCCAGAGCCTCCCGTCTCTGATCAGAACGAACCGGAGAAGTATCTCGATTGGGACGAGGTCGACGCCCAGCGATTCGCCTGTCAGCTGTCTTGCTGAACGGCGCTCAGGTTTTCACCTACCTATCCTTTATGAAAGGAACTCACTTTGCAAATCCTCCTCATTAATAACGATGGAGCCGGCTTCGCTGACCATGTCGAAGTCGCCGATGGCACGACCGTTGAGACGCTTTTTCATCGCCACGTCAAACATCCCCGCTCAGAAGACTATCTCATCCGGGTCAATCGCCTGCCGGCAGCCCGTGACCAGATGCTCCAAGAGGGCGACCGCGTGTCGATCACCCCGCGCAAGATCGAAGGGGCCTGCCTTCATTCCCCGTAAGCCTTCTCGCTCTCGCTGACCGTCCGACTCCGCTCGGGCGGTCAGCTTCTTACTCACGTGACGGATCTATGGAGAAAGGAGGAACTCTTATGAACCACAACCGCCAATTCATCCAAACAGCGATCTCGATCGCAGAACTCGCTAGGCAAAGATCTCAGTTGCGTCGGCTGCCAGCTCTCCCCACCTTCCAGTGGGAACTCTGTCGACGACAGCAGCGTTTATTGAATCGGGCCGAGCAAAAGGGTCTGTCACTAGCAGCCAAAGTCTGCCACCGACGGTACCAGATGGCTCGCGAACAGATGGCCCAGGCGCTCTCTCCCGAAGGGTATAACGATGAACCTCAACCGGGCCCAATAGTTTCTGCAGAGCCGGTTGAGCCCCTCACCGCCAAAGCGGTTCTCGACGAACTGGTCGGACTGACTGAAGAATTCGAAGCGGTCGCTATCGACCATCGACAGCAGACGATCTCCGTCCGCACCGTTCCCATCGAACTGGAAGGCGTTGGTCTAGGTACCTTTGAGATCGCCCTCGACTGGGAGCGGCTGTTCCATGACGGTGCCTCGTATTCCGTTGTTGCTTGCCAGCCCAACCCGGCAGCCACCGACAGTGAGGTCACGCATCCGCATGTCTCTAGCGAGAAGCTCTGTGAGGGCGAAGGACAGGGGGTCATTCGCACAGCTCTGTCGCAAGGCCGACTGTTCGACTTCTTTCTGCTCGTGCAGCAAGTGTTGCTCTCTTACAACCCGGACAGCGCTTACGTGACACTCGATGAGTGGGAGGGGGTGCGGTGTTTCGACTGTGCGGGGATTGCCGCTCCTGATGACCGCTGTGATTGCTCTGCTTGCGAGACGGCGCTTTGCTACGACTGTGCGCGTTGCTGTTGCGACTGCGAAGAACTGCAATGCTACGAGTGCATGGACTCCTGCTGGGCCTGTGAAACCAACTGTTGTCGTCATTGCCTACGGTCGTGTGAAGACTGCGAGCAATCG
>JAVJRG010000012.1:1500000-1631909 GCA_040218535.1 Lacipirellulaceae bacterium
ATACCCTAAAGGCGATGGAAAGCGACTGGGTGCTAACCACCAGAGTAGGGTTTGATCGCTGCGGTTTGCCCACCTAGGCTGCTTGGTTGCGAGCTTCGGCCCTCGGCACAGCTAAGATATCAAAGTGCTTTTCGGCGGTGAGTTTTTCTCGCGAGATGCTTGCACCTTGAGGACTCTCTCCACCTTCGTAGCGGAACACTTCAAAGCCATTATCTGCTAGCAAGTCGAAGAGTTCGCGACGTTCGCTAGCAAGCAACTTACGGAAGACTTCGGTCCGGATCACGGGCCGGGTGTCCAGCAGAATGGGCAGAATGGATTTGAGGATTGCGCAGTCGTAGCCTTCGGCATCGACTTTCACGTAGGCGAGTTTGGGAAGCCAGCCGGCGAACTCGTCACGCAGCAGATTCGCGAGAATCCGACCTTTGACTTTCAGCGCGTGCTTACGACGAAACAACGGCCAACGCTGCTGCGAGCGGAATCCACCGTTACAGAACGAGGCGTCGCTGTAGTGGAACACGAAGTTGCCATCATGCTCAGTCGCCGCCAGGCATTGTGGAACGATATGGGTCTTGTCGAGGTTCAGGCCCGCGTTCTCCTTAAGGATCTCGAAGACGTAAGGATTTGGCTCTAAAGCCAGCACACAGCCCTGCTTTCCCGCCGCCAGGGCCATCGGGACGGTCGTATCCCCCGTGTGGGCACCAATGTCGATGGCAAAGTCTCCGGGGCGGATGAACTGCTTGAGGCCATCGATCTCGCTCTGGTCGATCGACTTGGTGGTCTCGTAAGGGTGGAGCCACTGGGCGTAGTCGACGCTTCCCTCTTGGGGCAATTCGAACGTGGAGACTTGGCTGCCCCATTGAGCAAAGGGGACTTTTTCGCGACGTTTGAAGAGTCTGGAAAGCGACATGGTCGAACCTCAGGGAAAAACGAAATCGAAACTCTAGCCACGGTCGTACCGACCGACGGTTGCGCGGCAAAGAACACTACCAGACCAAAAGTTCGGATGCACGAGAGGTTTCCCCAGTGCTAGCTTCCACTGGGCCTCTTCTTCTTGCGATTTGATCGGCACAATAGGCCGCTCTCCGACCGTTTGTGGCCCTTTGCCCTGCTAGGGTAAGATGAAGGCATGAGTGCTAGCGAACTCTCTCTGGAAACCACGAGTAGCCCCTATTGGGTGGCGGCTCGCTGGGTGCTACGCCTCGGAGTTTGCCTGCAGGCAATTGGGCTGGCTCAGTGGTGGATCAACTACGAACAACTACCGTTGGATGAATGGCTGTGGGTCGGCGAGGAAGGCGGGGGATTGGGCTGGAGCGAGACCGAAGCACTCGCCTTGCAGAAGCAGCTCGGATGGTTGGCACTTGTCTGCGGATTGCTCAGCTTGGTACGACCTTGCCTGTTGGTTACGGGTCCGTTGGTTTTGCTTGAAGGGCTTTTGCTCTTTGCGATGCTGAAGACCAACTACGGCTACTCACTAGAGCGCAACTGGGTCGCCCCGCATGTTGAACGTTGGTTTCCGCTGGGAGGTCATGCCGCACGAGTCGTCGCTCCACTGGGGCTGATTCTTATTGACCCGTTTTGGGGCTTCTGGCGGAAAGGGACGAACTTGTCCCCGAAAAGCATTCGTGCTTTTTCGGGGATGCAGCTCATGCGTATGGCGATCGCTTGTACGTTCGCCATTCACGGCATGGAAGCGCTTCAGCTGAAAGGCACCTTTCTAGACCTGTTGATCGGGACCTCGCAGCGTTGGTTCGGTTGGGACATGTCCCAGATTGTGGCGGAGCAAATCCTGACGATCGTCGGCTATGTTGACTTGGCCGTTGCGGGCGGCTGCTTGATGGTACGGTCGCGGCTCGTCTGTGGGTGGTTGGCGGTTTGGGGATTCGTGACTGCATTGAGTCGGATCACTGCAGGGGGCTTGGAGAATCACTGGCACGAAACCCTGTGGCGTGCCTCACACTTTTGTATCCCGATAGCTCTCGGGCTGTATTGGCATATTCTCAGAAAGAAGTAAGAAGGTCGTATGATCGAGTACAAGAACGTTAGAAACTTTACTTTCGGCGCTCGCTCGCTGGCCTGCCTAGTCGCTGGCTTATGCTTCGCCGCAATGCTTGTGTCCGTGCAGGGCGCTCAAGGTGATGTTACCGAAGCATCGGCAGCCCCTCAACAGTGGCGCTGCGTTTGGACCTCGGACCCAAGCACCACCGCTCTGATTAGTTGGAATACCAACAACGCTGGACAGGTCCATCAGGTTCATTACCGTAGGGTTGATGGAAACGGGGCGGCCGAATGGAGCGTGCAAGAATCGCATCGCGACGGCCAGTATTCTAGCAAGGCGGTTGAACTGTTTTACCATCACGTTCGTCTGACGGGGCTTGCTCCTGACACAACCTACGAGCTTTCGATGGAAAGCGACGGAGAGAAGTCTCCCACGTTCCATTTCAAAACGGCACCTGCAGAGGATAAGCCCCTGGCGGTGATTTTCGGCGCGGATTCGCGTTCCGGCTTGAAGGAGCGACGGCGGATGAACGCGATGCTCTCACGCATGCTTGCCGAGTCGCAAACGGAAGACAAAACACCGATCATCGCGTTTTCGCACGGAGGTGACTTTGTCGTTAATGGGAACGATCTTAAGCAATGGTCCCGGTGGATGAGTGATTATGAGCTGACCACGACCGACAAAGGTCAACTTCTGCCAATCATTCCCACACGAGGCAATCACGACCACGGGCCTTTGTTTAACGAGGTTTTCGACTTTCCCAAGGGCGACAAGAACTATTATGCCATAGACGTTGGGCCGCAGATTCGCTGGGTGATCCTCAACACGGAAACGAGCGTCGCCGGCAATCAAGCGAAGTGGTTGCGTGAGGAATTGGCTGCCTCACGGCCTAAGTATCGGTGGATCGTTCCGCAGTACCACCGCCCGGCTTTTCCAGCGGTAAAAGCACCGGGACGCGCGCTGATCCACTGGGTTCCGCTATTCGAGAAATACAACGTCGACTTGGTTTGCGAAGGGGACGGTCACAACATCAAACGAACGCCGCCAATTCGTAACAACCGCATCGATCCAACGGGAGTTGTTTATATCGGCGAGGGGGGGCTAGGCGTCGGGCAGCGCACGCCGAAACTCGACCTTTGGTACTTGCGTCCCCCGCAGGCGAAAGCGGGGCAAGGTCACCACGTCCAACTGCTTTCCTTCGACGAAGAGTCGATCACCTATCGAGTCGTGCTGTTGGATGAGGGTGAAGGCAGCAAGATTTTTGATGAGCATCGTCTGGCTGCGCGGAAGCCTGATGCAAAAAAGGAGAAATAGCAGCAGACTATGCATAGTCCCCTTCCATATAGGGCTATTCGCTACGCAGTGGGAGTCCTTACTCTCTCGCTGATCCTCCGCACTTGGGTCGCAATGGGGCTCGTCGAACCGGTCACGGTTTCTGGCACTTCGATGGAACCGGCCGTGCCAGAGGGGAGTCGGCTTGTTATTGATCGAGCGGTCTTGCTGCAGACCTTGGACCGCTGGCAGGTCATCGTGTTGCGATCTCCCGTCGATGGCCAGCTTGCGGTGAAACGAGTCGTCGGGCTGCCGGGTGAGCGGATCGATCTGCGAGAGGGCAAGTTGATCGTGAATGGGAAGATCGAGCATCATCCGCTCTCGAAAAAGCGAACCTGGCACAGACGAGTCGGGGACCAGCCTCCAGAGGTCTACTACACACCACGCGCGGCGGGGCAGCCTTTGCGACCCGGTCCCTGGGAGTTAAGCGAAACCGAAATCTTCGTTCTGGGTGACAATAGCCCCGTTTCGATTGACAGTCGCCTGTGGGGGCCTGTTCCGGCACGTCTGGTGCTAGGGGTGCCCCTCGGCGTTCGCTAGCTGGTTTTCTTCTCGCTTCCCCGCCAAGATTTGCGTGTATTCTTCGAAGTACCCTTTCGCGTACAATTGTCGGGAATCATCGCGAGTTTCGCAAATCCAGGCTTAGTCATCCATGAGCAAGAAGAGCAAGAAACAGCCCTCCGCCAAGAAATCTCCGGCTAAGAAAGAGCCTAAGCCGATCGAGGAGCAGCCCAAGCCGGGCGGTTTTCACGCCTTTCGCGAGAGCTTGGAGTCAGTCGTGATCGCCTTCGTGCTGGCCTTTCTATTTCGCACGTTCGAGGCCGAAGCTTTTCAGATTCCGACTGGGTCAATGTCACCTGCTCTACTGGGCCGTCATAAGGACGTGAACTGCTCGGAATGTGGGTATCGGTTTCGGATCACTGATAGCGAGGAAGAGAGCGACCAGGTCTTGGAGGCGATTGAGTTCCTTAATTCGGGACGCTTAATGAACAAGCGAGATCGCGAGAGATTAATCGCTGGTGTTCAAGGTGCCGAAGTCTTGGGCGGCGTTTGCCCGATGTGTCGTCACGCGATGCCAGTTCGACCGAAGTCGCTTTCAGGCCGTCCCGATTTCCCAACGCAATTGGAAGATCAGGTAACTCTCGAAGGCGTCGAAGCGGCACCTTCCTACAATGGCGATCGAATCCTCGTCAACAAGTATGGCTTTACGTTCAACGACCCTGAGCGTTGGGATGTGGTCGTCTTTAAGTACCCCGGCAATGCGGGGATGAACTACATCAAACGCTTGGTTGGCTTGCCGGGTGAGAGGCTCCAGGTTTATCAGGGCGATCTCTTCGCGCGTCCTCTGGATGGAAGTGCCGAATACAAAATACAGCGCAAACCGCCCTCGAAAGTGCTGGCGATGTTGCAGCCGGTTCACGACACCGACTTTGAATCCAGTACAGCTTATGAGGCCGGTTGGCCGCTGCGGTGGGCGGCAACAACGCCTCAGGGGTGGGAGGTTACGGCGGAGCCCGGTGAACAGACGGTGGCAACGAGTTTTCAGATCGATCATTCGGGCGACGCGGATGAAACTGCGTGGCTGCGTTATCGGCACTTAGTGCCCGATGCTGCTGACTGGCAAGCGATTCGCGACATCAAGCGTGAGGGGCAAATTGAAGGCGGTAACCAAAGTGTCGAAGCTTGGTTAGAAACCATCGGCCCGGAACTCGTCACGGACTTCAATCCCTACAACGCTAAGTTAAGCCGGAAAGATATTCGGGATAACGACTACACCTGGGAGGCGACAGCAGCTAACCAAGGACTGCAGTGGGTTAGCGACCTCGCGGTACGCTGCGAAGTCGAAGTGAAAGCAGCGCAAGGGAGCCTGCTGTTAGATCTGGTCGAAGCAGGGAAGCACTTTCGGGCGAAGATCGATCTCAGTACAGGGGCCGTCGAGTTTGGGATTGTCGACGGTGAGACTGGGAAGAAGCTCGACTTCGAAGCCAAAGCTCAAACGCCAGTCAATTCGACTGGTAGCTACACCTTGCTATTTGCCAACGTGGATGACCAGTTGCTGCTCTGGGTCGATGGCGAACTCGTTGAGATCACGGATTCAACTTATGACCCCGAGGAACTTTTCGGCGAGCGAAAACGGCTGATTCCTTGGGCGTCTTCCGAAGAGAGCGGCGATCAAGGAGATCTTGCCCCTGTTGGGATCGGAGCAGCAGGAGCGCAGTTAAAGATCAGCCGTATTGAGGTCTTGCGGGACATCTACTACTTGGCGTCAGAGTATCCGCTGAATTCGCTAGAAGATTACGGTTCGATTTCAAACTCGGAAGTGATTGAAGGTCGTAGGCTGCCTCAGCTTGGTAGCCACCGGGAACTGTTTTCTGAACCCAAGAATTGGTTCCGGTTTCTCGAACGCCGCAGGGTTTCGTTTCCCGTTGATGAAGAACAGTTCTTCGTTATGGGTGATAACAGCCCGTTCAGTCAGGACGCTCGACTTTGGAAGGGCGGATCGCGCAGCGGTGATAGCGTCCCTGGCGGAGCTTACCTCGACCGCAGGCTTCTGATCGGCAAGGCGGTTTGCGTTTTCTGGCCGCACTCATGGGGTTCGATACCAGGGCTACGCAAATTGCCAGGCTTTCCAAACTTCAGCGATATGAGGTTGGTGCGGTAGGAGCTTTTCGCTATTACCCATCTGTGTCATTCCGACGGGAGGCTCGCCGATCGAGGAATCTGGCCTGGACTCGAGTTCGTACCGGATTCCTCGGTCGCTGACGCTCGGTCGGAATGACATGATGGCTAACGACTCACTGCTAACCGCTAAAAACTCAACCCATGTCGCTCCTCAGAGTTTCCGGTCTCGTTAAAAACTACGGTCGCCGTCGTGTGGTGGACGGCGTGGACTTCCATGTCGAGTCAGGCGAGATCGTCGGGCTGTTGGGACCTAATGGTGCTGGCAAAACGACCACCTTCCGCATGACCTGCGGCATGGCGGAGCCCGATGCGGGGACCGTGAAGCTGGGCGGGCAGGATGTCACCGACTGGCCGATGTATGCACGGGCTCGCGACGGTGGCATGGGCTACTTGGCGCAGGAGTCGAGCGTCTTCCGGAAACTCTCCGTGCAGAACAATCTGTTGGGCGTCATGGAGATGCTCGGCATGAATCGCAAGACCCGTCGTCAGCGGTGCGAGGAGCTGCTTGAACAGTTTGGCATCACGAAGCTCCGCAAAAGCAAAGCGATGTCGCTGTCGGGAGGCGAACGCCGTCGCCTTGAAATTGCTCGCTGTTTGGTTTCCGATCCGAAGATCATTCTCCTCGATGAGCCTTTCACTGGAATCGACCCGGTAACGATCGCTAGTATCCAGAACATCATTCGTGACTTGCGGAAACGTGGCATTTCGATCTTGATCACCGATCACCAAGTACGCGAAACGCTCGAAATCACTGATCGCAGCTACGTGATACGAGCTGGACAAGTTCTTTGCCACGGCACGCCGAATGAAGTGTTGCAGAACCCTGACGCCCGCAAGTATTACTTCGGCGAAGGCATGGACGTCGGGCTGGGCCAACCTGCTCCGAAGCTCAACACGCCGCACAGTCGCTTGGCGGCGCTACGAGGGCGGCTGACAGGCAAGAATGTGTCCGATGATGCCGCTTAGTCTGAGGCAGCTTTTTCGATAGGAACAAGGGCAGGCGAGCTGCCCATGCCACCCCTCGGTTGTTGAATGCAAGAGTTGCCTACGTTTGCGAAACTTCTAGCTGATCAGAATTCGCACGCTCGGCAACGACATCGGGAACGAAGTCTTCGATATCGACTTCGGGTTCCTTCTCCGTCGCACCGGCGTTGACGCCGCAGCCGGGGTTCCAAAGGGAGGGGAGCATCGCCCAGGTCGCTTGCCAGTACCGCTCATAAGTTGGGTACTCGACTTCAGGGTTTTCCGCTTGGTGTTCGCCGAGCTTGTCTTCGAGCGTCGTATGAGCAACCCGCGGATGACGGTGATGGGGGCCGTGGATAAAGATGTCGAAGTTCAGGAAGGAGCTGAGCCTGAGTAGCCATTGTCGTGGCAATACCGTCCGCGTGCCGAGCAGTGGATCGTAGCTGGCCATTCCCAGATGCTCCGTGAACTTCCGCCCTGTTTGGCAGAGGGCAGCAAGATACATCGGTAGCAAGATGGCAAACGCATGACGTGGCCATAGTCCTGCGATGGTGGTGAACGTCCAAATGCCGCCCCACACGAAGATGATCGCTAGGTACTCGTTACGAATGGTGCGTCGCAACTCGGGAGATTTGATTTGCGAGTCTTTCTTAAAGAACATCCTGCCGTAGATCACCGGACCAGCGATGACGCCAAGCAGTAGATCGAACCACACAAACACACGGCGGAACGTGAGCGAGGCCTTCGGGTCAGTGTACGGCCAGAGTTCCCAATCGTTGGGTGTATTCAAGTACGCATGATGGCGAATATGGACTTCGCGATACATTGAGTAAGGCGTAAACATCAACGTGCCCAACAGACGCCCGGACCAAATGCTCAAGGGTCGCGAGTGCCAAAGTGTTTGGTGAGCCGCCTCGTGCAGTGCGCTGGTCCAGCAAAACATCATCGACGCGGTGAAGAGCGTCAGAGCGGCCAGCAACCAAGCGTTCTCGCCAGTAAAGCCGCCGTTGACCATAAGGAGATCGACCAGCAGCATGCTGACTCCAGCGAGTGGAATCGACAGCAGCCTGGGAAGCGTGCGTTTCTCGCGCAGGCTCTTCAGTTCATCGCTAGTAAACTCAGTCAGAGCGCTCACGGGAGCGAGTCCTTAGAAACAGACGGTGCAGATTTGGGTCTTGGAAGGTGGATGGAAAGGTTCAGTGCGGCACGATTGCCGTGAGGTCTAAACATCCATGGTGAAAAACTCTGCGCTCCCCAGGCCGTATTGAGCCGACCTTCGCAGAATCTTGTTTTCGGTGGGGGTCAGGATCGTGGCCGGCTTTGTCGCCAAGTCTCGGGGGACAAATCGCCGGAAGTTCCGTAATCGTTAGGGAATCGCTATTTTGCCTGACTTCTACCAGAGTACTCCGTCCTGAGGATGCGGTCAAACCGCTGGTGGCAAGCCGTTCGTCTCAGAAGGCGGGTTTGATTGAGCGTACTTGGGTGTCTACTCTGGAGTTACGTTCATCGCTCCAGCGGCTCGCCCCTGCCGGGCCGTTTCCTGCAAGACAAGACAGTTGCCTCTATGACCACCCCTACCACTGAATCGGCCAGTCTCGCAACAGAATCGGCAGACTCTCCGTGGCAAATCGAACTCACCGAGCAAGTGCCTGAAGCGGACCTACGGGCTGTCGGCAATCGGTTGGTCGACATTTTCTCCTACTACCAACCCTTTAGCACCCAGCGAACGCAGCTCGCATGGATCCGCGTCCAGTTCGAGGGTCAGCTTCTCGCGTTGGTTCCCACCGTAAGACTGGTGAAACGCCCGGTCACCGACATGCTCCGTCACGGTTGGCGACGCTGGCTGGGGCCTACTCTTGGGCCGCTGGCCAAGAAGACGACCCTGCTGATCGACACCGCTTTTATGGTCTTTGCCGATCAGTCACCGTTCGTCATTGCAGAGGGAATCGAGATTGATCCCAACCGCTTGAAGCGTGAGGTCGTGGAGTTTGCGAAGGGACTGAAAGGAGTCGATATGCTCTGGATCACCGAGCCTGAAGAAGATTGCCAGTGGGCAGCCGGGGAAGGCTTTCATCAGTTCTACGCATTACCGATGGCCCACATCGAGATCGGCGAGAGCACCAGCTTTCAAGAGTATGCCGCTACGGTTTCCAGAAACCGGCGTCGAAACTTCAAGATTGAGCGAAAGACCTTTGAGCAGGCGGGCGGGCAGATCGAAATGCAGGAGGGGCCGCTCCAAGAGCCACTGCTAGGTGAAGTGCTTAAGTGCCTCGAAGGAAGCGCCGCCCACAGCCAGTTTGTCGTGCCGTATAACGAGGTGCTGATCGATCCGCGGGCCTTCGCGGGGCAGCGGCAGACCGTGTTGGTAGCACGTGTCGCGGGGCAAGTTGTCGGCTTTATGAGTTTTCTCATTGACGGAAAGCGGCTCATGCAATGTCATGGCGGGCTCGACTACCAAAGATCGCACGAGGTGTTGGCCTATCACAATCTCATTCAGACTGCGGTCAAATATGCCATTGAGCGCGGCCTGACCACGTTCAGCATGGGCCCCCTAAGTAACGAGACCAAACGCCGGGCAGTGACCACCCTGAAACCGATGGTTGCCAATTTGTGGAATCGCAACCCACTGGATGCGATGGCGGCAAAAATATTCTTCACCAAGAATCTGGAAGTCTATCGCGGTGAGCTTGATTGATGCCTGTAGCGAACGCCCTCCGCGGTGTCGGTGTTTTGGCCGTATCTACGGAACGCTACAGAGGGCGTTCCCTACAGTTGGAAAGCGTCAGACCTTCTTCATCAGCCCCGCAGCTCTCGCCAAGATGCGATTCATCAACCACTTCGGCAGTAGCCACTTGAGTGCCGCCAAGCCCCAGGCGTCGAAGCCGACGTAGTAGTGTGGTTTGGGTCGTCGAGCGGTCAATGCTTTGGAGACAACTGCGGCGACGCTTTCAGGCGTTCCGCCTGTCTTCGCTCCTCGTTCGTTGAACTGGGCAGATTTCTGGTAAAAGCGAGCGTAGCCGGGTTGGAGATGCTCAGGGATTTCTGCTGTTCGTTCAGCTAACGCGGTACGTGCTTTGTCGAAGATGGCCGTTCGGATCTGTCCCGGGCGGATGACGCTGATCGGAATGTCCCAAGGACGCAGCTCGATGCGAAGTGTGTCGGAGAGTGCTTCCATGGCGAACTTGCTGGCGGAGTAAGCACCGACCATTGGTAAGGCGACCACGCCATTCATTGAGGAGACATTCACGATTCGCCCCCGGGTTTGCCGTAGCAAGGGAAGGCAAGCTTGAATGAGACGCATCACCCCCACGGCATTCACTTCGAGCAGTTGACGTAATTCGTCGAGCGACGTCAGCTCCGTCGCTGAGGGTGCCGCCAGTCCCGCGTTGTTGATGAGTGCGAAGAGCTCACCGGCCGTTTCCTCTTGGATCTTCTGGACCACCTGAGCGACTTGTTCGTCGGAAGTCACATCCAATCGGACGGGCGTGACGGAATCATGATCCGTCCACTCCGATTCAGACGGCTCGGAGCGAATTCCCGCATAGACATGAAACCCATCGGCGACGAGACGTACGACGATGGCTCGTCCAATTCCTGAGGAACAACCAGTTACGAGAATGGCACGGGGCTTGGGCATTGAGTTCGTAGTACCGCCTTTAGGTGGCTTAACGGTTGCCTTGTTGTTACGGTCATAAGCCGCCTGAAGGCGGAGCTACGAACTTTGCGGTTCTTCACGTTCGCCGATGGGCTTCGCCGGGTTGCCGCCGACGATCACGGCGGGCTCGACATCGTTCACGACGATACTCCCTGAGGCTACCAGCGCATTGGCTCCGATGGAAACATTTTGCAAAAGGACTGCGGCAGCCCCCACCCAGGCACCGTCATCGACCGTGATCGGGCCAGTGATCAGATCAAAGGCCTTGCGGCGATGATCGTGACTGCCTGTGCAAAAGTAGCTCTTTTGCGAGATGCAAACATGGCTGCCGATGGTCACCGGGGCCATATTATCGATCCACACTTCCTGCCCGATCCAGCAGTGATCGCCAATGGTGAGCATCCATGGGTACTTGATGCGGACATGCGGCTTGATCGTGACACCGCGACCAATTTTCGCTCCAAACACTCGCAGTAGTCGAGCCTTCAATCCGTTGAAAGGGAAGCAGCCACTTTCCAAAAAACACGCGCTGACAAAGTACCAGAGCGTCCGCGTGAACTTGCCACGTCCCGGGTTATAGTCGCTATTGTCGAACGCGCTAAGATCGAGCCACGACTTGTTTGGTTTTTCGGTCATGGCTGAGTCACCAATAACATTTCTAGATCACATTATTTCGCCGCGGCACAAGTGCTGCGGCGAAATGGGGATCAGGCATCAATCTCAAAACCAGCGCGCTGCTTGCGCTGGACGAAAGTATTGGCCTGATCATCACCGACGAAAGTGTCGGTCGCTGTATCAAAGGTTAGCTTACGACCGAGCCGCATGGCAATGTTAATGCCATGACAGATGGAAAGCATGCGATGGTGCGAGGCGACATCGCTGACCGGCTGCTCGCGGCTTTCGACACAATGGAAGAAGTTAGTCATGTGATCCCCGTGAGGGTCGCAGCCGTAGAGGTTGGTGATGGCGTCCTCGGGGAGCGGGTTGTCCTTGAGATCCTCCACGGGCTTGCCGACAAGCTTACCTCGGTTGACCAAGTAACGACCCCTGTCGCCTTGGAACATCACGCCATTGCCAAAACCAAGGTCGCCAGCGTTATGTGTGACCAGCATCTCAATGCCATCTTCGAAAGTGACGAGCACGTTAAACGCGGTCGCGCAGTTGAATCTCGTCGGGTCGGTCGGCATTCCGTCTTTGAAAGGGACCGGGTGCTTGACCATCTGCGGGTCGATCGTCACTTTGCCGATGTCACGTCCCAATTTGTCGAGCCCCCACATAGCAACGTCCACATGGTGCGCGCCCCAGTCGGTCAGCTTGCCGCCCGAGTACTCGTACCACCAACGGTAGTAGCGATGCGTTCGGGCAAACGGGTGGCCAGCTCCCCAGCCGGCGGTATCAACCATTGGACCTTCGCGATATTCCGTCACTTCGGCGGGGCCTTGGTAAAGATCCCAGTTGAGTTGCGGAGGCACGTCGACTACGGGAAGCGGCTCGCAAGAACGCGAACCCCCAAGGGCAACCGTGACCCGTTTCATGTTTCCGACACGCCCATCGCGAGCCATTGCAGCCGCTGTGGCAAATCGTCGATTGAAGCCGGTTCGCTGCATGGTGCCGACCTGCATCACCCGACCGGTTTCTTCCAGGACCTTAAGGATCTGGTTGCCCTCGTGAATGGTCAGCGTCAGCGGCTTTTCGCAGTAGACGTCCTTGCCAGCCCTGAGTGAATCAATCACTTGTTTGGTGTGCCAGTGATCGGGAGAGCCGATCACGACGACATCGAAGTCGTCCCGCTTGAGAGCCTCTTGGTAGTTTTCATAAGTGACCGAATTGATGGGCCACTCATTCTGACGATGCACATCCATCGCCACTTGCAGGGCACGCCCGGCTTGTACGGAATCGACATCGCAAATCGCCCGGCAAGGACGGTGCTTCATTGCCGCCTTGCCAAGGTAGGTGTGGTAACGGATGCCCGTGCCAATGAAGAGGACCCCCTTCTTGGGGTCGAGCTCTTGCTTTTCCTTCTCGTGATGATCAGCCTTTGCCGTAGCGGGTTGGCTGGCAAGCAAAGCACCTGCTGTCGGAGCAACAAGCCCTGCGGCAGTCGTGGATTTTAGGAAATGGCGGCGACTCGAATCTGATGCTGGTGGCATATTCCCCTACCTCAGTCTACTTCTCTGGTTTCTAGAACTTTGCAGCGAATCGATTCAGGGCTGACTAGCTAGGCGAAGCTGTTCTGTCTTGCTTCGACATGAGGAATCCATAGATGGCAACAAACACAAACGCCGCGGCGGGTAAGAAAAATGCTGCCCTCAACCCCGGGAGCGAACTACCAAGAATGTTAACGGTTTCCTGGTCCGTGATGTTCCCCGTGAACTTTGGCATCAAAGCCCCACCGACGATTGCGAAGATCAGGCCAGCGGAACCGAGCTTCGCATCATCCGGAGTAAGCCCATCCAACGCGATGCCATAAATCGTTGGGAACATGAGCGACATGCAGGCGGAGATGCCTATCAAGCAATACATGCCCACGATGCTCTGAACATAAATCACTCCAAGGGTTAACCCCAAGGCGACCGTGGCCAGGATTCCCAGCAGCAAGCCAGGCCGTAAGTATTGCAATATGAATGTGCAAATAAAGCGGCTGCACAGGAAGATAATCATTCCCGCAATGTTCCAGTTCTGGGCCTGCGAAGCGCTCATCCCGTGATAGGTCATGCCGTAGTGAATGATGAACGTCCAGCACGTAATCTGCGCTCCAACGTACACGGCTTGCGCGACGACACCTCCTAGGTACCTGAAGGTACTGAGCTTCTTAATCAGTTCTCCAAGCGAAATGGGTTGCTCCTCGTCGTGGGCAGCAGGCATCTTCGTGAGCAGAAAAGTGACGAGTACCGTAATAACAACAATCGCCAGAATGACATAAGGCGTTCGCAGCGTGGCGAGGTCAGTGAGTTTCATCTCGCCGAATTTTTCAACGTTTTCGGTCGACAGTGTGGTCAAAGCTTGATCAAGTTTGTCGTTCACCTCACTGGGTAGCATGTTCTTGTATTCAGGATGCGCAGCTGCTTCGGATTCGCGATACTTATTGACTTCTAACTGGGGAAGAATCAACAGCGATGCCACGGCCATCCCGGTCAAGGATCCGATTGGATTGAAGGCTTGAGCGAGATTCAAGCGTCTGGTCGCCGTCTCGCGGGGACCCATGGCAAGAATGTAGGGGTTCGCGGCAGTTTCCAAAAAGGCGAGCCCAAAAGTGAGGATGTAGAAGCTAATCAGGAAGATGTTGAATTCCATGCGAATGCTGGCAGGGATGGTTATCAACGCGCCCGCCGCAAACAGAATCAGTCCAACGACGATACCAAACTTGTAGGAGAACTTGCGGATCACTAGCGCCGCCGGGATGGCCATCGTGGCATAACCGCCGTAGAAGGCTGCCTGAACCCAAGCGGATTGACCATCGCTGATCTGAAAGATCTGCCCGAACATTTTCACCAACGGGTTCGTGTAGTCGTTGGCGAATCCCCAGAGTGCGAACAGCGAAGTGACAAGACAGAAAGGAAGAAAGTACTTGCTTGGTACGACTGCCTTGTCATCCGAGGGCACATCAACAGCAGCATCTGACATAGTTTTTGATCCTGAATAGATTTCTTAAGCAGAAGGGAGTGTTGGGAACGAGCGAAAAGATGGGAAAAGATCCGCCAAAACCATGCTCGTGGATGGCCTCTACTATATTTGCCAGTTGTTAGAAAAACTATCCCCCCAAGCCGCGACGGTATGAGAGTAGGCAGCCGCGACCTAACAGGTTGCCGGAGAATCAGAGCCAATGGTTACCCAACGAGCAAATTCCCGGCGACCTGTTAGGTCGCGGCTGCCTTAGTGAACGCCTTATTCCTTACAACAGTATCTCTTTCACTGCCTTGCGTGGCTCAACCCCTGTGAGTCGCATGTCGAGTCCTTGGACTTTGACGGACAAGCGTTGGTGATCGATCCCTAAGCAGTGCAGGATGGTGGCGTTGAGGTCGCCGATGTGCACCGGGTCGCGGACGACGTTGTAGCTGAAGTCGTCCGTCTCGCCATGGACAACGCCCGGCTTGATACCGCCGCCGGCCATCCAAATGGTGAAGCAGCGAGGATGATGGTCGCGACCGTAGTTCTCTCGCGTGAGCTTACCTTGACAATAAACCGTGCGGCCGAACTCACCGCCCCAGACGACCAGCGTGTCTTTGAGCAGCCCACGATTCTTCAGGTCTTGCACGAGCGCCCAACTTGCTTGATCTATATCACGGCACTGATTGGGCAGATCGCCAGCCAGGTTGCCATGTTGATCCCAGCCGCGGTGGAAAATCTGAGTGAACCGGACATCGCGTTCGGCCATGCGACGCGCGAGCAAGCAACTCGCGGCAAAGGTACCGGGCTTAGTCACGTCGGGTCCGTACATATCGAGGACGCTCTTCGGCTCGTCGCTGAGGTCCGTGAGTTCGGGCACCGAGGTTTGCATGCGGAAGGCCATTTCGTACTGTTCGATCCGCGTTTGCGTTTCGGGATCGCCGATTTCCGCGAAGGTCCGCTCATTGAAGCGAGCAAGCCGATCAAGAACGCGTCGCCGAGCTGCAGCGTCGATTCCTGCAGGATTGGAAAGAAACAGCACGGGGTCGCCGCTGGAGCGTAGAGATACGCCTTGGTGCTTGCCTGGCAAGAAGCCGCTGCCCCAGAGCCGATTGAAGAGGGCTTGCGCCTCGCGGCGTCCTGTCCAACTGGGCGTCATGACAACAAACGCAGGCAGGTCGGCATTGCTGGTGCCCAAGCCGTAGCTCAGCCACGAACCCAGGCTTGCTCGTCCAGGAAGCTGGTTGCCAGTGCAGATGTAAGTGATCGCCGGATCGTGATTGATTGCTTCGGTATGAACCGTTTTGACGATGGCCAGGTCGTCGACCATTTTGGCGGTGTAAGGCAGCAATTCACTGACCCAGGTGCCGTTCTCGCCATGTTGGCTGAATTTGTACTTCGAGGGGGCCAGAGGCAAACGTGACTGGCCGGATGTCATGGTGGTAATGCGTTGCCCCTTGCGAATCGAATCCGGCAAGTCCTTGTTGAACATCTCCTCAAGCTTGGGCTTGTAATCGAGTGTGTCGATCTGGCTGGGAGCACCCGCCATGAAGAGGTATATGGCACGCTTTGCCTTGGGAGCAAAGTGCGGCAGGCTCGGCAATCCCGCGACGGATGCCACTGCTTGTAACTGCTGCGAAGGAAGCAGCGAGCCGAGCGCCGCCGCGCCGAGGCCCATAGCGCCTTTCGCAAAGAAGTGGCGGCGAGTGAGTGCGTTGCCGAATTGCTGGATGGGATCGTGCATGGCAGGTTTCGCTAGTTCGTAGTTCCGCATTTAGGCGGTTTGTTACTTTGAAAAATGATTGAAGCCGCAGTGCCGCCTAAAGGCGGAACTACGAACTCAGTTCTTGGTAACCACTTCATCGAGGTTCAAAATCAGATTCGCCGTCAGCGTCCAGGCGGCGAGTTCCGTTCGATTGAGTTCTTCAGAAGGTGGAATCGCACCGATGGCGGTGAGTTGTTTGGCCGCTTCGGGATTGTCTTGAAAGTGCTTGAGTTCCTGCTGGTAGCTTTCGACCAGTTCGAGGATCTCTTCATCGGTGGCACTGCGTCCTGCTGCCAGGCGAAACATCGTTGCTGCTTTGGCGGCGGGCGTTTCCGCTTTTGATTTCATGACGCGTTCGGCTAGAGCGCGAGCCGCTTCGACGTACTGCGGGTCGTTGAGGATCAACAAAGCTTGCAGCGGAGTGTTGGTGCGTTCGCGAACCACGACGCACGACTCACGCGGTGGTGCGTCGAACGTACCCATCTGCGGCGCAGGTGCCGTTCGTTTGATGAAGGTGTAGAGCGTGCGGCGGTGAATCTTCTCTGGGTCTTTATCCGCTTTGAAGATCTTCGTGTTCGAGCCGGAGTAGGCGACTGCCTCCCAAATGCCCTTAGGCTGCGGTGGCTTCACGCTCGGACCGCCGAGTTTGTCTGACAGCAATCCGCTGACGGATAGTGCCTGATCGCGAAGCATTTCAGCGTCGAGCCGGAAACGGGGGCCGCGGGCTAGCAGGCGATTCTTGGGGTCCTTTGCGTAAAGATCGGGTGTGACATGCGAAGATTGAAGGTACGTGGCGCTCATCACGAGCCCTTTCATGAAGGCCTTCACGTCCCAGCCGCTTTGCATCAACTCAGTCGCTAGCCAGTCCAGCAGTTCGGGGTGACTAGGTGGTTCACCCTGCGAACCAAAGTCGCCGGCGGTTTTCACTAATCCGATACCGAAGGCCTGTTGCCAGAAGCGGTTCACAGCGACACGTGCGAACAGCGGGTGCTGGTCGTCGGTTAGCCAAAGGGCCAAGCCGAGGCGGTCATTCGGAAGGTCTTCTGCAAGCGGCGGCAAGACGCCCGGTGTGGCTCTCTCGACCTTTTCTCCCCGTTGGTCGTACTCACCTCGATTGAGCATGTAGGCCTGACGCGGCTTGGCGGCTTCCTTCCAGACGAGCGTCGTGGGGATGCTCGCTTCGAGTTGCTTGATCTCACCCTCGAGTGCTTGCAGACGATTGCGAACTTTCACTAACTCGGGTTGAGATGCGAGGTTTTGCCGGAAGTGCTCGCGAACCTTTGCTTGTTGTTGGTCATTGCGTTTGCTGGGTTCGACCTTAACGATCTTGAGAATCTCCGGTGGTGCAACCGAAGCATCGCCGGGGACGCCAAAGTAGAACGCCGATGCACCCAGATAGTTGACCACCTTGAGCATCAAGTCGTTGTTGCCCTGCTTCAAGTCGAGCGTCAACTTGTTTTGATCAGGCCCCGCCCCACGGCGGACGTTGACGGCCAGGACTTCTTTGCCATTGAGAAACACCTTGAGCGCGTCGTCACTACCAAGACTGATTGCGAGTTTTCCAGCCTCATTCGCAACGATCTTGCGATAAAGGTAAGTCACCGTGACTCGACGATCACGGATCGGCAGAGGATTGACCTTACTGTCAACAAAATCAAGTCGCTCCTTCCAGTTGAAAACTCCAAAAAGCGAAGCGTAGTCCTTCTTGGGGACATACCCTTCTTTCTCCGGCCCAAACACTTTGCCGAACGCTTCGGACTCTTTCGGTTGGAAGTAGGCCAACATTTGCCACGGATGAAGTGAGTATTTTCCGTGGACGACTGTTACGCCTTTCTCTTTCGGAAGTTTGCTGTTGGTGTTGTTCGCGAGTTGCGTTTCCCACTGCTGCTGAGCCAAGTCAACCTCTTGCCAGTCGTCTGTGAACTTCTGTTTGAGTTCTATATTTTCAGTCTTCAGTGCCGCGAGCTTCTCTTTTTGCTCTTCCGAGGGCGACTTCACGTGCGGCCCGAAGACCTTCTGGTTGCCGTCCATGATGCCCGACTCAAGGCTATTGAAATAGGCACTCATTGAGTAGTAGTCGTGCTGAGTGAGTGGATCGTACTTGTGGTCGTGGCAGCGTGTGCAGCCCATCGTGAGACCGAGGAACACCGTCGAGAACGTATCGACGCGATCAATCACATTGCGAATGTGAACTTCTTCCTTGATCGAACCCCCTTCGTTCGTCGTCACGTGGCAACGATTAAAGCCCGTGGCGATCAATTGATCTTGGGTCGGGTTTTCTAGAAGGTCGCCCGCGAGTTGCTCAATGGCGAATTGATCGAACGGCAAGTTCCTGTTGAAAGCATCAATCACCCAGTCGCGGTAGAGCCACATCTCGCGATAGTTGTCGAGATGCAAGCCGTGCGTATCGCCATAGCGCGCGGCATCCAACCAGAAGCGCGCCATGTGCTCGCCGTACTGGGGCGAAGCGAGTAAGCGGTCGACAACCTTTTCATAAGCGTCAGGTGAGTCGTCTTTGACGAACGCATCAATCTCTTGAAGCGTTGGAGGCAAGCCGGTGAGGTCGAAGGTCACGCGACGCAATAAGGTTTCGCGATCGGCTGGTTCCGCAGGCTTCAATTCTTCGGCTTCCAGCCGCGCCAGAATGAAATGATCGATTTCGTTTCGTACCCAATTGCTTGTTTGAACGCTAGGTGGTTCTGGCCGGCTAGGAGGGATGAGTGACCAATGCGGTTCCCAAGACGCGCCCTCGGCGATCCAACGGCGTAGCGTTTCAAGTTGTTCCGGGGTGACGCTTTTGTGCGTTTCCTCAGGAGGCATCCGTTCAGGGTCGTCTTTGTCGAGGGTTATCCGACGAAGGATCTCGCTGGCATCAGGATCTCCCGGGACGACCGGACGCTCGCCCGAGTCCCCTTCAACAAGCGCACCCTCAGCAACGTCTAAATGAAATCCACCTGCGCGTTCTCCCGCATCCGGTCCATGACACGCGAAACAATTCTCCGAAAGGATCGGTCGGATGTCTCGGTTGAATTTCAGCTCAGCTCGATCGCTGCCAAACACGAGGGACGGAAGTGCGCAAAAAACTAAGTAGGCAGAAAGTTGGGAAATAGATCGCATAGAAATCTGGATAAATAGGGCAAGAAGGCAGAAGCGGCCTCGCTGGCGAAAGTAACGCGTGTGGTTACTAGACAGCGGAAACCCCCGCTTTACTTATGTAAATTCGCAGGAAATTCAGCCTTTTTCCCGATTTATGCCAGGAGCGGCTGAACGACGTGGCCGTGTACATCCGTCAAGCGATACCGACGGCCCTGGAATTTGTAGGTAAGACGCTCGTGATTGACCCCTAGCAGGTGCAAGATCGTGGCATGGAGATCGTGCACATGAACTGGGTCCTTAGTGATATTGTAGCTATACGGATCGGTCTCGCCATGAACCACCCCTGGCTTGGCCCCACCGCCGGCCATCCACATCGTAAAGCAGCGGGGATGATGGTCGCGGCCATAATTGGTGGGGGTCAGTTTGCCCTGGCTGTAGGCCGTGCGGCCGAATTCGCCGCCCCAAACAACCAACGTATCGTCCAGCATGCCCCGCTGTTTGAGGTCCGTAATGAGACCGGCGCAAGCTTGGTCCGTCTGCCGACACTGGTTTTTAATCGCGCCCGGTAGTCCGCTGTGCTGATCCCAGCCGCGGTGGAAGAGTTGGATAAAGCGAACATCACGCTCGGCCAACCGTCGGGCGAGGAGGCAATTCGCCGCAAACGTGCCCGGATCGCGCGAGTCGGGGCCGTAGAGATCGAAAATGTGATCGGGTTCTTGCGAAAGGTTCGTGGCTTCGGGCGCTGAAGATTGCATACGGTAGGCCATCTCATATTGTGCGATCCGCGAATTGACTTGCGGGTCAAGCGACTGCTCGTACTGCATCTGATGAAGCTCCGCCAAGCGATCGAGCATGTTCCGTCGACTGGCGTCGGAAATTCCCGGCGGATTGTTCAAGTAGAGAACGGGATCTTTGCCGGAACGAAACTGGACGCCTTGGTAGACCGAATCGAGAAAGCCGGCTCCCCAAAGCCGTGAATACAGAGGTTGCCCACCACCCTTCTTGCTGACTAGCACGCAGAAGGTGGGCAGGTTGTCGTTCATCGAGCCAAGCCCGTAGCTCAGCCAGGCGCCAATCGAAGGGCGCCCGGCGATCTGAGCGCCCGTCTGGAAAAAGGTGATTGCCGGGTCGTGATTGATCGCTTCGGTATGCATCGACTTCACGATGCATAGATCGTCAACCACTTTGGCCGTGTGTGGCAGGAGCTCGCTGACCCATGTGCCGTTCTCGCCATGCTGGGCGAAGTCGAAAATTGAACCGGCCAATGGCAGCGATGCTTGATTGCCGCTCATCGAGGTAAGCCGTTGGCCCTGGCGGACCGAATCGGGCAGTTCCTCTCCGTTCATCTCGTTGAGCTGCGGCTTGTAGTCCCACATATCCATTTGCGAGGGGCCGCCGCTCATGAACAGGTAGATCACACGCTTTGCTTTGGCGGGGAAGTGCAGTCCGTCCAGCACCCCGTTGGTTGTGCCTGAGTGCGCCTGATTACCTTCGCCTCCCAGTAGGCTGGCGAGCGCAGCCGCACCAAGTCCCGTGCTGGTACGCGAGAAGAAATGCCGTCGAGTGATTGCCGCGGCGAGTTGTTCAATATGATTCATGGGATTGGTCTCCTAACGTGTCATTCCGACCGAGCCCCAGCGACCGAGGAATCCAGTCAAAGCTCTCGTTGACTCAATCTTGCTGTACACCCGATTCCTCGGTCGGCGAGCCTCCCGTCGGAATGACACAGCTCCTATCTCTTCACAACGCATTCATCGAGGTTCATTATTGCTTTCGCGAGTACCGTGTAAGCGGCTAGCTCGGTCGGTTCGATCTCAGTGTCGACTTCCTCGTCACCAACGCTAAGGAACTTGTCGACCTCAACTCGATTCGTCTGAAAATACTGACGCTGGTCGGTCAGAAGCCGCAACAGCACGTCGATCTCCTTGGCATGAGGTCGGCGGCTGGTTAATGCTCGGAATACGAATTCGATCCGCTCAGCATCGCTCGAGTTAGGCAACTCTTTGATCGCCTTGGTTGCCAAAGCACGAGACGCTTCGACGTATTGGGGATCGTTCAATAGGACCAACGCCTGCAGCGGTGTGGCGGTTGCTTGGCGTCGGACAATGCAGTTCGCGCGCAGTGCCGCATCAAGTGTCACCATCGCTGGAGGAGGTGACGTGCGTTTCCAGAAGGTGTAGAGGCTGCGGCGGCGACTCCCTTCTCCCGGATCGCGCTTGAAGACTTTCGGGCCCTTCTCCTTCCAAAGACCTGGCGGTTGGTAAGGCTTTACCGGAGGTCCGCCGATCTTTTCGACAAGCAAGCCGCTCGCCTTGAGCGCGTTGTCGCGAATCATTTCCGCAGGCAGGCGATTGCTCGAACCGCGAGCGAGAAGTGCGTTGGTTGGGTCGTTTTCTCGCTCTTGGGGATCACAATCGGAAGACTGTCGATAAGTTGCTGACATGACCATCTGTTTGATGATGGCCTTTACGTTCCAGCCGGAATCTCGGAATTCGGTGGCGAGGTAGTCGAGCAGATCCGGGTGAGTTGGCAGCTCGCCTTGGGTGCCAAAATCTTCTTGGGTCGCAACAAGCCCGCGGCCGAAGACGCCTTGCCACAAGCGGTTCACGGCGACCCGAGCAAACAGCGGGTTGTCTTTATGAGTCAGCCAGGCGGCTAACCCCAAACGGTTACGAGGGAAGGATTCATCCCAGGGAAGGACCTTTTGCAACACGCCCGGATCCACCGGCTCGCCTTTGGCGTCGTAGGCTCCGCGCTCAAGCACGTAGCTCTGACGAGGCATGGGGAGCTCCTTCATTACGGAAATTTCTGCCATGCGGTCGAGCAAGTTGCCGCGTTGGTAACGTAGCTCTTCGAGTTGTTTCAAAGCGCTGGAGTAGGTTTCGCTGTATCCCAAGAGATAAAGCTCGCGGAGTTCCTCGATATTGGCTTTACTTCTTTGAGCGAGCCGATTGCGGATTGCCTTGCCGTCGTGAAGCGTGGCGATTTCCAACTTCGAGAGTTGCCGATTGAAGATTTGCAGGTCGTCAACCTCGCCATTGATGAGCCCTCGATCTCGGAAGCGGCGGCCAACGCTCAGCTTTGTGGCGTCGTTGATTGTATCGACGGCGTTGCGCTCGGGGATGCCGTCTTTGTAGAGAATGCTCTGGGTCAGTCCGTCGCGTAGCGTTTCCGTTGCGACGATCTTGCCGTCCATGATGACTTTCAGTCCGGCTGCTTTGCTGGAGCCGTCGTAGGCAATGCCCACCTGCACCCAGCGACCAACAGGGAGCTTCTCTTTGGCGGCAACTGCCATCGCATCACCGGGCCAGAAGTGAGCCATCCATGCGTTGAGTTTGCCGTCGATGATGGTTAGCTCGTAGCCGCGATGTCCAGCATCAATGGATGCCCGGGTCCGGTGAAAAACAACCGCTCGATCGTACTGCTTGGGAACCTTCACCCAGAGGCTGATCGTGAACGGATCGTGCCGCGAGAAGTTGCCTCCTTCGGGTGTCATCACGACGTTCTCGCCACTCAGCTTGAACGCTTTACCGCGACGCCCGTCGATCAACTGCGGCTCTTCGTAAAGTTTTCCGAAAGTGGGCTTCTCGTCTTTGGCGGTGAGCGAATTCGGAGTCTGATCGTCACCGACGGTATCAAATTCGTAGCGACCAATTTCGCCAGGAATCTCAGGCGTCTCGCCAAGCTGGTCGAGCCACTTCTCGAAAGCCGGCTGTTGTTCAGCGGCCAAAGTCTCCAATCGTTCTTCGCTGGCCTTGATCTCCTGAGCGAGCTTTGCCATCTCTGCTTGCTGATCGTCCGTGCTGAGCATCAGCGTCGGCGTTGGTGTCGAGGGGGCGAAGTAGGCGTAGAGTCCGCGCTCGTCGATGTTGTCGAAGAAAGCGGAAACTTGGTAATATTCCTTCTGCGAGAGCGGATCAAACTTGTGGTCGTGGCAGCGGGCGCAGCCCAGGCTCAATCCTAAGAAGGCCAAACCGAAGGTGTCGGTACGGTCGACGACGTATTCGATGCGGAACTCTTCCTCAACGCTGCCACCCTCGCTCGTTTGCCGGTGCACCCGATTGAACGCGGTGGCGAGAATTTGATCCTGCGTGGCGTTGGGCAACAGGTCGCCGGCCAGTTGCTCGGTGACAAACTGATCGTGCGGCATGTTCTCGTTAAACTCGCGGACGACCCAATCGCGGTAAGGCCAAACCGGACGATAACTGTCCTCTTGGTAGCCGTAGGTGTCGGCATAGCGTGCGAGGTCGAGCCAGTCGACGGCCATCCGCTCGCCGAAGTGGGGCGATGCGAGGAGCTCGTCGACGAGACGCTCGTAAGCTTCTGGTGAATCGTCCGCGAGGAACGCATCAAGCTGCTCAACGGTTGGTGGCAGTCCCGTGAGATCGAAGTAGAGTCGTCGTGCTAGTCGTTCGCGGCTTGCTTCTGGGGAAGGTTGCAGACCTTCATTCTCGAGTCTGGAGAGTACAAAGTGGTCGATGGCGTTCTTCAGCCATTCCTTATTCTTGACTTCTGGAGGTTTAGGATTCTCAATTGGTAGGAACGACCAATGTTCTTTCCACTTCGCGCCCTGTTCAATCCACTTCTTCAGCAGTGCAACTTCTTCCTGAGTGACCGTCAGGTGCGACTCGGGTGGCGGCATGACGATATCTTCGTCATCGGAAGTGACTCGACGGAGAAGTTCGCTTGCTGAAATGTCGCCTGGCTTGATGACATGCGTACGCTCGCCTGAGTAGCTTTCGCCGTAGGCACCTTCAGGAGTGTCGAGACGAAGATCGGCGGCTCGATTCTCCTCATCTGGGCCGTGGCAAGCGTAGCAACGATCTGAGAGGATCGGTCGAATGTGAAAATTGAAGTCGATCTGCTCCGGCAATTCCGCACACGCCGAAAGCTGGCCTAGCCAACCTAACAGAACAGCTCCAAGGAAGAACTGCGGGATGTATCCAACGAACCTAAGCACTACGACCTCAAGATAACCTGCATTTGGTAGAGTCAAACTGAGCAACGACCTTGAGCAAATACCCCGTCGCCTCAGTTAATTGCTTTGCCCGACAGCCCCAACGCCACAATTGTATACAATATCAGCTATTCGCGGAAAGTGGTGCGTATTCTGGGCTTTTTAAGCGATTTACTCAGAGCGTGGCTCACGTGTCAGTAACGCAAGGTGGTGTCAAACGCTTAGAATGGGCATCCCTAAAGCAACTCCGAAAAGTTGCACTCCGTAACGACGAATGTTTAGAAAAATGAAAAAACGCCATACTTACTTCCTCCTCGTTCTCGGCCTGTTGGTTTTCGTCAGTGCTTTTGCAGCACGTAACAACGCTGTTGCGACTAATGATCCTGAAGCTAGCCACCGTCAACGAATCCAGGACTTCACGCTCAACGATTACCTTGGCGCAAAGCATTCGCTCTCCAATTGGAGTGATGAACAAGCTGTCGTTGTTGTCTTTCTCGGAACCGAGTGTCCGCTAGCGAAGCTCTATGGAAAACGTTTAGCGAAGATGGACCGCGAGTATGCGGAGCAGGGCGTTCAACTCGTTGGTATCAACTCGAACCGCCAAGACACGCTACAAGAGATGGCCGTCTACGCGAAGAAGCACAAGATCAAGTTCCCGTTGCTCAAAGACCCAGGCGGGAAAGTTGCTCGACAGTTCGGCGCAACGCGTACTCCCGAAGCGTTCCTGTTGGATGGTGAAGGAACGATTCGCTATCGCGGAAGAATCGACGATCAATACGGCGTCGGCACCGCTCGTGGAAAACCACGCGTGGAGGAATTGAAGGAAGCGATTGACGCATTGCTCGCGGGCGAGCCGATCGAGACAGCACAAACCGATGCGATCGGTTGCTTCATCAGCTTCCCGCGAGATATCGAGCCACAGGGCGAGGTTACTTACTCAAATCAGATCTCACGCGTCTTGCAAAAGCACTGCGTGAATTGCCATCGCGAGGGACAGATCGCACCGTTTGCGCTACAGAACTACGACGATGCCTCGGCCTGGGCCGACACGATGCTCGAAGTGATCGACAACGGCCGGATGCCTCCTTGGCATGCCGATCCTAAGCATGGCGAGTTCCTCAACGACGCGCGGATGCCCGAGGAAGACAAAAAACTTTTCCGCAAGTGGGTCAAGAATGGACTTCCTGAAGGCGACCCGGCGAAACTGCCAGAGCCACCCGAATTTGCCGAAGGGTGGCAAATTCCTGAGCCGGACGTAGTCTATCAAATCCCCGAGCCCTTCATGGTGCCGGCTACCGGGGTGGTCAACTATCAGCACTTCTACTTTGATCCGAAGTTCAAAGAGGACAAATGGGTGATCGGTGCCGAGGCAAGGCCGGGCAACCCGGAAGTGGTGCACCACATCATTCTGTTTTACGTCCCACCCGGTCAGAAACGGCATCGGCCTGAGGATGCTTTGTTCAACCTAATTGCCGGTTTTGCGCCGGGGATGCCGGCGGTTAAGGGGCAGCCGGGGCGTGCGCTGCGTATCCCTGCGGGTTCGAAACTCGTCTTTCAGATTCACTACACGCCCAATGGCACGCGTCAAAGCGACTTGAGCGAGGCGGGCCTGATCTTTGCCGACCCGAAAGACGTCAAGAAGGAAGTCTTCGTGAAGGCGGGCCTCAACTTCCGTTTTCTCATTCCCCCGGGCGACCCCGACTACGTGGTCAAAGCGAACTATACCGTCCTGCACGAAGACCTCGAACTACACACCCTCGCTCCGCACATGCATTATCGCGGGAAGAGTTTCCGCTTTACGGCAAAGTATCCCAATGGCGAGAAGGAGATCTTACTGGACGTGCCAAAGTACGATTTCAATTGGCAAAATATTTACTTGCTCAAGGAGCCCAAGCTCATCCCCGCCGGGACGTCGATCGATATGGTCGCCCACTTCGATAACTCCGCGAACAATCCGTTGAATCCCGACCCGACCGCCAAAGTTCACTGGGGCGATCAAACGTGGCAAGAGATGATGCTGGGCAGCCTGAGCTTCAGCCGCGTCGATCAAGACCTCCAGGCCACCGGCCCCACTGCGACGAAGCTCCCCTCGGGCAACTATCAGGTGACGTTCAAGTACCGACCGGATGGCAAAGCCAAGAGCGTGTTCCTCTCCGGCAGCTTCAACGGTTGGAAGGCGAAAGGCGTTCCCATGCAGGGCCCCGATGACGAGGGGAACTACACAGTCGCACAGGAGTTCCCACCAGGGCAGCACGAATACAAGTTCGTGGTCGATGGTAAGACTTGGAAGACCGATCCGGGGAACGCTGCCGTGAAGGGATACTACAACAACAGTGTGTTGGAGTTGGAGTAGCCGCTTGCCAGCAGCTAGTTGGCGAATTGAATCTTGAACACGTACGCCGCCTCACAAGGCTGTTCACCCTGCGTTTGAATCGTCAGGGCATCCTCTGCCTGCTCCCAGTCAATTTCGTTCGAGCCACTCACGAACTCCACCGAAGCAACAGGCTTCGACTCGTGAGGATTGCCTTTAGAGAGGGATTCGATGCGGAACTTGCCATCTTTGGGCCAGGCGAGTGAGATGGCGAAGAGCGTTTCGCCTTTGGTGGTAAAGCGAACATCTTCGGCGACTGACTCGACATCGTTGTATTCGGTGTGGTGTTTGTTCTTGAATTTCGTCTTGCCTTCAGCGAATTTCGCGGGGCCTTCGCCGTAGATTTTCCATGGGCGTGTGCCGTAGATTGCCTCACCGTTGATTTCGAGCCACTTGCCGAAGTCCTTGAGGATCGCTGCCTCGTTCTCACCGATCGTGCCGTCCGGTTTGGGGCCGATCGAGAGCAGCAAGTTTCCGTTTTTGCTGACGATATCGACCAGCTCATCGATCAAGAAGTCGGAAGACTTGTAGTTCTCGTTGATGATCCAAGTCCAAGATATTTTGCCCACGGCTGTGTCGGTTTGCCAGGGAAGCGGGCTCGTTTCCGTGCGTCGACCGCGCTCGATGTCCAGCACCATGAGATCTTCGGGGAACGATTCGTACCGCATGTTCTTGTCTTGGAAGACGACACCCTTTTCCCACTCCAACCCTTTGTTGTAGTAGTAGGCCATGATTTTCTTATGCACCGGAGCGAAGCCCGGTTTGTCGAGTCCGAAGTCGAACCAGAGAATGTCTGGCTCATACTGATCGACAATGTCCGTGGTGCGATCCCACCAGTGGTCGAGGAACTCCTGCGTCGGAGGGTCCTCTGGTTTGACGGGCTTGCCGTAGAGGTCTTCAAATTCAGGGTCGTTGGTGTCGAACGTGGGATCCCACTTTGGATAGTATTCGCGGTTCCAAGCGAAGTGGGAGGACAGACCAACCTTCAGGTCCTTCTTGCGTGCCTCGTCTACTAGCAGACGCATAACGTCGCGCTTCGGGCCGACATCTACGACGTTCCAGCGCGTATGCTTCGACGCGTACATGGCATAGCCGTCATGCATTTCGGCGACAGGCACGATATACTTCGCGCCGGACTCTTCGAATAACGAAACCCAATCACCGGCGTCGTACTTCTCCATCTTGAATCGCGGAAAGAAGTCCTTGTAGCCGAATTTAGACGAGTGACCAAAGTGCGCCTCGTGGTAGCGACGGCAGTCGACGCCGTTGGGGACGTACTTCTTGGAGTACATCCACCTGCCATACTTGTCGTTGCCTACTTGCGGCACCGACGCTGGCCCCCAAAAGACAAAGATGCCAAACTTCGCATCGCGAAACCACTCGGGGCACTTGTATCGACTGCGAATCGAGTCCCAGTCAGCCTCGTAACGAAAGGCTTCTTGGGCACGCAACGGATTCGCAACCGAGACTAGGCTGAGAATTAGGACCGCTCTCATACAGTTTGCTTTGCCCATAAGGTTATCTTCTCCATCCGCTCTTGGCTTGTTTCGGATCGTGCTGGTACATTCTTGGTTGCTCACTCTTCGGTAGTGATATCGAAGTTGAATTGCTGCGACTGGCCCGACTCATTGACGACGACCTTCAGTGGTGTAGTTTCAATCGAGTTGTACTTTGTAGGAACGACATGAATCAAGCGGCCTTCGCCGACACGAAATTCAGCGTCTTCGATTTCCGCTTCTTCGATGGTATCTCGCTTGCCGCCTTTTGGTTTTCGCTCTTCCCAAAGATCAGCGATGATACTCACTTTGTACTCGCCAAGGGGAACGCCGTCCCCAGGTTTGCGGTAAGAGAGAACAAACGATCCGTCAGGTTGAATTCTTCCGGTCCCGGTCCTGCCCCCTCCGAGAGGATAAAAGGTGACCTTGCCCATCGTCACCGGAGTACCATCTACAGAGACGGTGCCGCCCGCTAACTGGGTGTTGCCTCCATTCCAACATCCGCTGACGCTTAGGCAAGCAACTGCGAGGAAAGCCATGTGAGGGAGGCGAAGGGAATATGCTTGCCTTATCGCTCGTGCGTATCGACTCGGAACAACCATAGAGCTACTTTTTAGTCGATAGCAGGAAGAATCAGAACTGGCTCGAGTCGATCAGGTTGCCGCTGTTCATCGAGCCCAGTTCTCGCAGCACCAGGAGGTCAATCAAGTCGTCGACGAGTTGAACATGACCATCGGCAAAGGCGAAGTTTGCTGCATTTCCGTGAAAGCTGGAAAAGGGGTGGTCGTGCGTGCTGAATCGATCGTCGAATGAACCACCGTGAGGCTCGAAAAATGCCGGGTCGTTAATCGCCGAGTTCAGGGTCAGAACCGAGCGAGGAGGATTCACCGGTTTTAGGAGAAGCTCTGACAACGGTGCGCGACCACCACCTCCTCCGGTACGCCAGTCGGCAAGCCCGGAATAGTCGGTGCCCGGGGCTCTGTCCACGGTGTTGTATTTCGCGCGCAAGCGATTCTCGCCTATGGTGACTGTGTTCGACGTGCCGTCGGTGATTTCGCTGGTGGTTCTTCCTGAGTAAACACCAAAGACCCCATCATTGTGCAAAATGCCACGATTAATGACGTTTCCAAAAGCACGGTCTTGAGCTCCTTGGACACCAAAGTAATCTCGCACTTGCGATGCGTGACCATTCGTGGGGCAGCGGAAGAACGAGATCGTCAAGGCATCGCCGTGTTGGTGCAATTGGGTATACGCCCAAGTTGCGCGATTATCGTAATCGATTGCAGTAAGTAGATTCTCGCCCTCTAGGAAAGGGAGCATTTGAATAAACAAGTTACTACCTCGGTAGTAACCGTTGCCATTCTGGTTGCCTTCGAGAATCAGGCCGCCGGCAGGGTATTCCCCATGCGCTGATTCATAGTTCAGCGCGGCCAGGGCAAGCTGCTTAAGATTATTCGTGCACTGACTGCGGCGGGCCGATTCGCGCGTTTGCTGCACGGCGGGCAGTAGCAAGCCAACTAACACGCCGATGATTGCAATGACAACCAGCAACTCGACCAGCGTAAAGCCGAAAGAGCGATTGCGCATAGGAAGACCCAAGTGATGATTGAAGGCTGAAGAGTGAACGAAAAGACGCTGAACACGCAGCAACAGCATTATCATCGCTCAGTGAAGAGAAGGCAACTCGTCATGCGGCGACTGCAACCCAGACTTACAACCACAACTTCAAGCGTCCTTCGAGCATGTCGGGCAAAGCTCGTTCGACCATTTTCCTCACGGTATTCGGGTGATACCGCGTGCTGAGGTGGCCGGCGATCACCAGTTCATTCTTGAACCGGTCCTTACGGTCGACATAGTCGTCCAAGTGCATGTGGCCGAACTTGTGGATTTTTTCTTTGCGGTGTTCGGGCGAAACGAACGTCAGCTCGCTGATGAGAATCTTCGCTTCGTACATCTCGGGACAGTTATCGAGCCCAGCCGGGGAGGTGTCGCCGGTGTAGGCAACAAGTGGAGTGCGACGCTCCTCGGTAACTTCGGTGCCGGCTTGGCGGAGATCGCGAATCTCTTCGCCTGAGAGTTCGGTGTACTCAGCCTTCAATTTGTGACGGCGATCCCAGACGATGAAGCCGCACGAAGCAACCGAGTGCTTGGTTTCGCTCACCGTGACGACCAACTCGCGAGAAAGCGGAATCTCCGCCCCCGCGTAGACCGGCTTGAGCTCGCAGGGCATGCGGCCACGGTCAAGTCGCGTGAACTGCTTGAGCATTTCGCGCGAGGGCTCGATTGCCTCGGGCGGCATGTAGATCGTCGGCTGGGGCATCTTCATCATCCGCCGACGTGCGACATATAAGGGCAACGCCGCGATGTGGTCGAGGTGGCCGTGCGAAACGAACCAAGTCTCGGTTCCCATAAACGACCACGGTTGACCACCAAGGTCGAACCCCAACTTCAGCTCCGGAATCCGCCAATAGGTTTGCACGGCGGCGCGCGAGTAGCCCTCGATCGTGAGATCGCCATGCGTGTGCGAAATGACGGGGGCGTTATCGACCATGTGGTCCAACAAAACTTGGGTAGAAAAGTAGACAGGATAACAGGATGAAACAAGATTGACAGGATGCTTAGCCTAGGCAGCTTGCTGATTACCTCTTGTTGATCCGGCTTATCTAGTTATCCGGTCACTCAGAAGATCATGTAGGCTCAACATCAGCAGCCAAGACCCAGATTTCGCCGAAGAGTTCGGTTTGCTCGCAACGAATCCCTTGGTGGCGGATTAACTCGAGCATCGCTAAGAATAGTCCCACCATCTGCGAGCGATGCATCTGGGGGGCAAAGAAATCAACAAAGCGGATACGTGGCTCGCGCTCCAGCCGCTCCTTGATTCGTTCCGCATGCACCTCGATCGGCGTTTCGTCGTAAGCGATCTTCGCAGGCTGCGTCTTGGCATTGTGTTGCGTCACGCGGCTGAAGGCGCTCACCAAGTCCCACAGTTCGACATCGCCGATCGGTTGCTCGGCTGCCGTTGGGGCGGTCAAATTCAGATCGTCTGTGCGGCGGGTGTAGCGTCGTTGCCAGTCGAGGCAGCGTTGCTCCAATTCGCTGGCGGCCTGCTTGTAGCGACGGTATTCGAGCAGTTGCTGGACGAGGTCTTCCCTCGGGTCCTCAAGCTGTTCTTCCTCTTCTTCGTGTCGTGGAAGCATCGTCTGGCTCTTCGCTTCCATGAGTTTGGTGGCGACTTCAAGAAAGTCGCCCACCGCGTCGACGTCGATTTGTTCAATGACCGCCAGGATTTCGAGGTACTGCTGGGTGACCGTCGCAATGGGTATGTCGAGGATGTCTAGCTCGTGCTTGCGCACCAGATAGAGCAGCAGATCATAGGGACCAGCAAAAGCGTCAAGTTGGACGCGGAAACGGGAAATGGTCGAGGGAGCGGAGGGCATAGCGCGAAGTATGGCGGGCAAAGCAGAATGTCGCCAGAGCAAGCCAGCACTCACATGCTCCACTAGCCCGCGAGCACAGTGATGCTAGGGTTGGCTCGCACGGTGCGTCACGGCTAAGCTGCAAGCAGCCTTGTTGACTGTTCTCCACGCCCTTACACTTCCTGCTAGCAAGTGTTTCGAGCTGGAGAACGCAATGAATGAAGAGCGACTATGGGCCCCATGGCGCTTGGGCTATGTCGCAGGAGATCAGCAGCCAGAGCCCATGCTGCCTACGTCATGGCTGCTAGGAGCTTCCCAGACGTGCTTCGTCTGCCGCGGCGCTGCTAGCTTTGAGGATGACTTGGCGGCCCGGCGTGAGAATCTCGTCGTCGAAATCGGCGAGTCGGCGATCGCCATTCTCAACCGTTATCCTTACGCGAATGGCCATTTGCTGGTTTGCCCGCGGCGGCACGTGGGCAACTTATGCGATCTCACCGAAGCAGAATCAGCTGAGTGCCAGTCGATGCTTGCAGAGTTCACGGAGCGTTACCGCACGTTGATTCGCGCTGACGGTTTTAACATTGGTTTGAACCTAGGAACCACTGCCGGGGCAGGCGTGCCGGGACATTTGCATTGGCACTTGGTGCCACGCTGGCCGGGAGATTCCAACTTCATGCCAGTCACCGCCGGGATTCGAGTGATTCCTCAGTCTCTCGACGAGTTGTGGGAAGCGTTGGTGAAGGACTAGAGAGTTCATTTCGCCGCTGAGCTTGCTCCGCGATTTGGTGGCTTTAGCGCGGAGCAAACTCAGCGGCGAAATGGTATTTTGAAGAAGTTGCAGAAACTTAAAATGAGCAATCGCGAAGCGAAATCCCCAGAAAAATGGCTACTCGCCCCTTACGCAATGCGTACCGCGGACTCGGCGGGGCGAATTCATGAGGAATCGCCTCACCCTTATCGCAATGCCTACCAGCGGGATCGTGACCGGATCGTTCACTCTAGCGCGTTCCGCCGTCTTGCTCACAAGACGCAAGTTTTCCTTGGCACCATGGGCGACTACCATCGTTCGCGATTGACCCACACGTTGGAGGTTACTTCGATCGCGAGGACGGTTGGCCGAACGTTGCGGTTGAATGAGGACCTCATTGAGCCGCTCGCCCTGATGCATGACATCGGTCATCCGCCTTTCGGTCATGCCGGGGAGGATGTCCTCAACGAGTGCCTTGCGGAGCATGGCGGCTTCGATCACAACGCACAAGCGCTGCGGATCGTTGAGCTGCTGGAGCGTCGTTATCCGAAGTTTCCCGGTTTGAATCTCACACGCGAAGTCCTCTCGGGCCAAGGTTGTCGTGCGAATAAGAAGTCTCAAACACCGGAAGCCACATCCAAGCAGCCTTTGCTCGAAGTGCAAGTCGTCGATGCGGCTGACAACGTGGCATACGACGCTCACGACCCTGACGACGCCATCGAGATGGGACTCATTTCGCTGGCCGAACTGGAAGAGTCGCACCTGTGGCGGGAAGCAACCAAGAAAGCCAAAGAGCGCTTTGCAGCACTCGATGCCCATGATACTCGCCGCGCAGTCGTCCACGGGGTGATTGATCTGCTGGTGGGCGATTTGATATCGGCATCGGCGGAGCGGATTCGTGAGCACGACCCGCAAAGTTCTGGCGAAGTGCAATCCTTGAGCTTTCCCCTCGTGCAAGGTTCAAGAGAAATGCTTGAGCAACAGGCCGAGCTCGAGGCTCTGTTGTTCGAGCAGGTCTACCGTCATCCGCAAGTACTTGCCCAGCGCGAGCGTGCGCAACAGACACTTCACAGCACATTCGACGCCATCGTCCATGGCAATAGGACACTTCCGCAGGAGAGTCAGGCACTCGTTGAATCCGAAGGGATCCAGCGTGTGGCCGGAGACTATCTGGCGAGCCTGACTGATCGGTCAGCGCTTGAGCTAACCACTACAAACGTACCAGTCGCAACGGTTGGAACTGGGGAATAGCACCAAGAACCTAATTGCGGGGCACTGGTTGTTTGCCGCGGCAGTGCTAGACTTGTAGTGAGGGGCAAAATATCTCTTTCCTGCGGTGGGGGACTACCCGCGGGAAAATCCACTTCCAACCCAACCGCCTGCGAATGCGTAGGCTGGCGAATCCGATATGGCCCTGATTGTCTTACGTTGTGTGTTCATCCTCGTTGCGGCGGGGCTTGGCGTGCAGTTGATTCAATCAGATTCCCTGCCCAAAGAGCCCTACATCCCCTGGGCAGTGATCGGCGGGATGATTCTACTCGCCGGTTTGGTGATTGGCGTTGATGTTTGGGCGCGAAAGAAACGCCTCGACACGATCACGGCGGTCTACTTCGGTCTGCTGATCGGGTTGTTTCTCACCTACGTCCTGAAGATCGCCCTCAGCCCCGTCCTCTTGCCCGACTCGCCCGTGACGACTTGGGCGACCTTGGTACTTGGCATGGTGCTGTGCTATTCGTGCATCAGTATTCTGATGCAAACGAAGGATGACTTTCGCTTCATCATTCCCTATGTGGAGTTCGCCAAAGAGATCAAAGGCCTGAAGCCTTACGTTCTCGACACGAGCGTGGTGATAGACGGACGCATCGCCGACGTGGTCGACACGCGGATGATCGACAATCAGTTGATTATGCCGCAGTTCGTGATTGCTGAGCTTCAGGCGATTGCTGACTCCAGCGAGAAGCTCCGTCGCGGGCGAGGTCGGCGTGGTCTGGACATCCTCAATCGCTTGCGTTCTGACCCAAAAGTCGACTTGGTGATTTACGATCGCGAACTTCCCCAGTTCGCGGGCCAGCCAGTCGATCAGAAACTGGTGCTGCTGGCGAAACATCTTGAGGGCAAAGTCGTCACCAACGATTACAACCTGAACAAAGTTGCGAAGCTTCACGAGGTTGGAGTCATCAACCTGAACGACATTTCCAACGCGCTCAAGCCGATCTTCCTGCCTGGGGAGTCGCTGGAAGTGCGGATCATGAAGCCGGGCGAGGAAAGTGGCCAAGGCGTCGGGTATCTTGAAGACGGCACGATGGTCGTCATCGAAGGGGGCCGCGAACACGTGGGCGAAAACGTCGCGGCCACCGTCAGCAGTGTGCTGCAAACCAGCGCAGGCCGTATGGTTTTCGGTCGCTACGAACGCAACGGCAGTGGCGGGTCGTAGCGGTTGTGCGGGCTGGTCGCGTCTGAAGAACTTCTCGCGAGCCTTGGGCAGCATTAGCGCCTCGGTCGTACCCCCACCACGAGCTATTCTTTTTAAGAAAGTGCACCGTTTCTGCGCGCGAATTGAAGAGTTCCCCGATGACTGTCAGCACCCAAACACAGAATCAAAATTCGTCAACAACCGACTCGCAAGACGGGCTCATTCGCCTCTCGGAAGTGATCGCCTCGCTCTCCTATGCGCTCGACATCACCGAAGGCCAGCCCCAAGGCCACGCGGCACGGACCTGCGTGATCGGAATGCGGATCGCGCAGCAGATCGACCTACCAGCAATCGACCAGTCGGCTCTCTTTTACGGGTTGCTTCTCAAGGACCTCGGCTGCAGCAGCAATGCGGCGAAAATGTGTTACCTGTTCGGTGCCGACGATCGGACCGTCAAACACGACATCAAGACTATCGACTGGCCGAAGATGTCCGCGAGCATGAAGTTCGTCCGCAATGCGGTCGCGCCTGGTGCAGGCAGTTTAGAAAAACTGATGAAAATCGTGTCGATGGCTCTTCAGGGACCCAGCGGTCCGAAGAAGCTCGTCGAAACACGTTGCGAACGGGGTGCCCACATTGCCCGCCAGTTGGGTTTTACCTCTCAGACGGCTACCGCAATTCATCAACTGGATGAACACTGGAACGGCAAAGGACACCCTCAGGGGCTCAAAGGGGAAGAGATCTCTCCCATCGCTCGCATTATGGGGCTCGCGCAGACGGTCGAGGTTTTCTACAGCCAACAGGGCCTCAAGGCAGCGCTCGACATTGCCCAAGAGCGAAAAGGTCGATGGTTCGAACCTGCACTGGTGGATGCCCTGTTTGCTTTGAAAGACGACCACGAATTCTGGCGGGCAGTTTCGGCACCCAATCCCGACCGTTTGGTTTCGAAATACGAACCGCCCGATGAACTCATGCATGCCGACGAAGATCAATTCGACAAGATCGCTGAAGCCTTCGCGTCGGTCGTCGATGCCAAGAGTCCTTGGACTTCACGCCACTCGATGGGCGTTTCTGAGATCGCTGTTGGAATCGGCGAGGTACTGGGCCATTCCCGCGAAGAGTTACGCGTTATTCGTCGCATGGGACTTCTGCATGATGTGGGGAAACTGGGCGTCTCGAACACGGTACTCGACAAGCCGGGCAAGCTGACCGACGATGAATTCGCCCAAATGAAGAAGCACACCTTCCACACGCAGCAGATCCTCAGTCGTGTGCATAGCCTGGGTGATCAGGCCGATCTTGCTGCCGCTCATCACGAGAAACTCAACGGACGGGGCTATCACTTGGGGATCGAGAGCGGCACACTGCCCCAATCGGCCCGACTGCTAGCAGTGGCCGACATTTTCGAGGCTCTCTCTGCCAAGCGACCATACCGCGACGGAATGCCAATCGAGAAGATCAAGAGCATCATGGGCGGCGACGCCGGCACGGCCATTTGTGCTGATTCTTACGCAGCCATGCTCACGTGGCTTGAACGGGGCCGATTCTCCAATCGCATGGAGAAGCAGCTTGAAGCAATCGATGCTCTGCTGAGCCAGCTTGACTAGCAAAGCTTTTCCGACCGCTAAAGTTGCCCTCGCTTTTGTAGTGCGTTCCCCCTCATTTGGGCTGTTCTCGCTAGTCCAACCCGCACGATGTTGTTGATTAGTGCAAGTGGAACAGAAGTCGTTCCCGTAGACGACACAGCGATTGAGGCAGCAAGATGGGCACTTTTAGGCGGTGGTGCGCGGTGTTCGCACTCGGAGTAATCGTACAGGCTTCGACAGTTCATGCGGTACAACCAGTCCCGCTCTTTGAGGATCCAGGGACACCCGAGGCTTTCACAACGGCAACTATTGTCGACCTACCCACCACGATTGTCAAAGACGAAAACTTCACGCCCATCGCCTATTGCGATTCCGCCTGCAACGATTCCTCCGGGGGCGTAGCCGGATGCTGGGCCGGTGATGGTTACAACTGGCGAGACACCTTGAGCCTGTTCCTTGGCTACGAAGGCTCCAAGCAGCCGCAAGACTTTGGCGTGAATGCTCACTTCGGCGGTCGGACAGCCATCAACTGGGGCGTGCCGCTTGTTGAGGACTGGGGGCTTGGTTTCCAAATCGGTTCAGCCATCAACGCGAGTTCCAATGCCGTGCAGGTGAATGAACGCGTCGAAGGCAATTCTTCCCGGACGCAAAGCTTTACCACCGTCGGCCTGTTTCAGCGCTTAGACAACGGCCTGAAGTGGGGCGTCGCCCACGACTTCCTCTATCAGCGCTACTACGACGACTTCACGCTTTCGCAGTGGCGCGGCTACTTCGGCTATCAGCTTTCCCAGCGCAACGAAGTTGGCGTGCGGATGGCCTTTCACGAGAAGGAGGACGAAGGCTTTTTCGGAACCTCCGGCGTGCAGCTACGCGCGATCGACCAAGGAAGCGTCTACTGGCGGCATACGTTCCAGCAGGGCGCACAGCTTGGCTGCTGGTTTGGTGTAGCTGAGGGGCACAACGAGCCCAACATCGCGCTCGGCGATCTGCCGCGACAGAATGGTGTTTTCGCCTACGGCTCTGATGTGTTCTGCCCGATCACTGACCGCATGGCACTGTTCGGCGAGGCGAACTTTCTGACGCCGGCGGACACGGGAACCGTCGACGCTTTCCTAGGGGTTGAAATCTTCCCCTGGGGCGGAGCCCGTCGCGGGCGAAGCCGTCGGTTCTCACCCGTGCAATCGGTTGGCGGTAACACGAGCATGTCGGTCGACTTGCGACGGCTGTAATCAACTATTGGCTACTGGCTGTCGATTCCTCAGCCTGGACCTCTGTCGCCGATTCTTCCGCTGGCTGCTCTTCGGTATCACCCTTCGCCTGTTTCGGTGGCTCCGGCTTGCCGTTGACGATCTTCCCGTGATCAATGCTGCCCTCAAGCTGTCGGAGGATGTCACCGGTGGGTTCGCGGAGGAACTTGAAGTCGTCGATCACGAACGTTTTCTTCTTGCCGTTGTCCGTGTACTGCACTTTGGCGATGCCCTTGTTCTTCCACTTCTTTTTGTCGAGCTGCGTCACCTGATCGAACGGAACGGTTTGTCCCCAGCTTGACGTGATCGAGCTGCCATTGCCTTCGATCCATGTGCCAAGCGATCTGACTATGTGAAAAAGCAGGCCCGCGACAATCACACCGCAGATACCCGCCATGATGAATTGCACATTGATGCTTCCTTGAGACATGCGGTGCTCGACATCGGGAGCTTCCGTGGACCAGCCTTTTTCAGCGGCCATTTCTTCCCACTCTTCGCGAAGCCCCAGTTTCTCGCCCTTCTTCTTGGCTTCTTGTTCTCGTTCCTGCAACGCAAAGAAGGCCTCCTGACGCTCGAGTTCAGCCGGGTAGCTGATGAATCCGTCCTTCAAGCAGAGTACTAGAAAGATCGTCGCTCCGATAATCATGTACCAGAAGCGTCGGTAGTATTTTGCGTCGCGTTCGGCACGAACGGTTGTGGAATCAGACATGAATCGATGCGTTGCTGAGGAATAGAAAGGAATCCAAGAGAAACATTCAGTATGACGTTGCGCTCTGGGGCGTCAATTTGCGAGGCGGATTTACGGAGCGAGAATCGCCCTTAACGAGCAGGAATATTGACTAGAGCGGTTGTACCGATTGTCCCAATTTCGAGAACACCGTTTCGAGGACACAGTTTCGCCGCTGAGCTCGCTCCGCGCTTTGTTGAGGCTATCGCGGAGCAAGCACCGCGGCGAAACACGGTTACATCCGCTCGACGACTTCAATCCCGAGCAAATCAAGCCCACACGCGAGGGTTCGCGCCGTCAGATCACATAAGGCTAATCGACTGTTTCGCAGTTTGTCGCTTTCAGCTTTGAGCACGGGGCAATCGTTGAAGAAGACGGAGTACTTGCTTGCCAAGTCAAATAGGTAAGCCGTCAGATGATTGGGGCGATAGTCACTGGCGACACGCGCGAGCGCTTCACTGAATTGCAGTAAGGAAAGCGCCAAGGCGCGTTCTTGCGGACTTTCGAGTTTGATCTCCGGATTGCTCTGACGCAGCGCTTCGCGATCAACGCCCGCTTTGCCGAAAATGCTGCTCACTCGGGCGTAGCTGTACTGCATGTAGGCGGCGGTGTTGCCGTTCATGGCGAGCATCTTGTCGTAACTGAAGACGTAGTCGCTCGTACGATTATGTGCGAGGTCAGCGTACTTGATCGCCCCGATGCCGACCCGTTCTGCGACGGTGCGGCGTTCGGCTTCTGAGAGCAGTGGCTCAGAGCGTGCGTCGTCGTTTTCGCTGACGATTCTGTAGGCGCGCTTAACCGCTTCGTCGAGCAAGCCACTCAAGCCGACAGCAGTCCCCGAGCGTGTCTTGTAAGGCTTGCCGTCTTCGCCAAGCACGGTGCCGAAGCTAATGTGCTGAAGCTCTAGGTCTTTGTAGTCGTTCCAATGTCGGGTCGTGGCGAAGAGTTGCTCGAAGTGGAACGACTGGCGATGGTCCACGACGTAAAGAATCGCCTCGGGCTGCCACTCTTCGACGCGGTACTTGATCGTAGCGAGATCCGTCGTGGCGTAGAGGTACGCCCCATCCCGCTTCTGCACAATGAACGGTGCATCGTACCCTTCGAGAAAGATACACTTCGCCCCGTCGCTCAGTGTGACAAGGTCCTGCGATTCGAGACTGGCGACCGTGTCAGCCAGGCGATCGTGGTAGAAGCTCTCCCCGAGCGTGTGATCAAACTTCACTCCGAGCCGCTCGTAGATGCTATCCATTTCAGCAAGGCACGCCGGGAGGAAGCGTTCCCAGAGCTCAAGATTCTCTCTATCACCAGCGTGCAAGGCGGCCGTTTCGGCGAGCACTTTCTGACCGATGTCCGCATGCTCTTTGGCGACAGCAATCAGTTGGTCGTCGTGCTCCGCTTCGACCAGTTTCTCTTGCAACCCGATCAGTTCGCCTCGTCGCTCATCAAGTAGACCCTTTGCCTGACGCAGCTTCTTGGCAGCCTTCTTCTTCGCTTTCTCATCGTCAGGTAGTGGCGTGTCTTCGAGATTCTCGACGACAATCTTCTGCTGGTCGCGGGCCTGTTCGGCCGCGGGAATCTTCTTGGTCTTCAGGACGTGATATTCAACCAGGGAATTCACGAAACGGTAAAGTCGCGAGAGCTCAGCCACGGGCGTCTCAGCGAGCTTCTTCTCGTCGCCGAAGTGTTTATAACCGTACAGGATCATCCCGAACTGGGTGCCCCAGTCACCGATGTGGTTGTCGGTGATGACCCGATGGCCCAGCAACCTGAGGACGCTAGCCAGAGCATCGCCGATGACGGTCGAACGAATATGCCCCACGTGCATCGGCTTGGCGACATTCGGTGACGAGTAATCGAGTACGATCGTTCGGGGCTGGGCAGCCTTGGCGACGCCTAGACGGTCTTCGTCGGTGAGCGCTTCTTCCGCAAGTTGGACAATACGCTCGTCCTTCACTCGCAGGTTGATAAACCCGGGCCCAGCGATCTCCGGGGTTTCACACAGATCAGCAAGGTCGAGCTTCTCAACCAACTCAGTCGCAACTTCACGCGGCGGACGACCCAATCGCTTGCCCAACGGCATGGCGCAGTTCGCCTGATAGTCGCCAAATTTGGGGTCCTGGCTGGGGAGGACCATTTCGGCCAGTTCTGGCGCGTCGAACGCTTCAAGTGTCTGCGAAAAGCGGCTGCGAAGTTCGGCGAGAAGATTCATTGAGTAGCTGTCAGCCGTCAGCCATCAGCTTTCAGCCTAGAAAATACAAATTGTTCAGAATCGAAAAGCTGACGGCTGAAAGCTGACAGCCGATAGCTTTAATCCCCAAACGGTACCCGCGTCGCCCCGTTCCAAAAATCCTCAAGCGCGTAAAACTCCCGTGTTTCTTCATCGAACAGATGAATCACGACGTTGCCGTAGTCGAGCAAGATCCAACGGCTTTCGTTGTAACCTTCGATGCCCATTCGCTTGTCTTTGAGATCGTCCTCGAGCTTGTGGTCGATTTCTTCGCTCATCGCGTGCAACTGGCGGCGGCTTTTGCCGGTGGCCAGCACGAAGTAATCGAAGACGGGCGTGATCTCGCGCATGTCGAGGATCACAATATCCTCGCCACGGTTGTCCGCCGCGGTCTGCGCAGCGGCCATGGCCAGTTGCAAACTGCGGCTTGAGGCTTCATCATCGGGAAGCGGCGTGTTGGGGCTGCTCGATTCTACGATGGCAGGTCTCGCATTCTCAGTATTCATTGTTCAAAGACGCGTCAAACGGCAGATTCTACCCCTAGAGCCCCCAACCGACGAGGGCTCAGAAGCCGTGGGAATCGCAATTATCAGCATTCAGAAAGTGAGGTTTTCGATATGGGAGATTGGCTGGAACCGGGCAAAAAAGCCCCGGCGTTTACTCTGACCGCCGATGATGGCAGCAAGGTTCGCTTGGCAGATCTCAAAGGCAGCCCGGTTGTGTTCTACTTCTATCCCAAGGACGACACCCCTGGATGCACGAAAGAGGCCTGTGCCTTTCGCGACCGTCAGAAAGAGATGAAAAAGCTTGGCGCCGTGGTCCTGGGAGTCAGCCCCGACGATGTCGAGAGCCACGGCAAATTCCGCGACAAGTACAAGCTAAATTTCCCTCTGTTGGCCGACAAAGATCACAAAATCGCCGAGAAATACGGGGCCTGGCGTGAAAAAAACATGTACGGCAAGAAGTCGATGGGCATCCAACGCAGCACCTACCTGATCGATGCCGATGGCAAGATCGCGAAGGTGTGGAAGCGAGTGAAGGTTGATGGCCACGACGAGCAGGTGATTGAGGCGATAAAGGAGCTGGAATAGCGAAAACGTAGGCAGCCGGAGCCGCGATTCCCCGGTAGCCGCAGCCCCAGCATCTTAAGTTATGGCGGCTGCCGGGGAGTTGCTCTAAGGCGATCCTGCCCTTGTGCTCCGGCAGGCTGTTAGCCTGCGGCTGCCTGAGCATGCACGCAAAATCGGCACGCACTGCCCTGACTTATGCTAGCGAGCGGCTCTCGCTATTCGGCCAAGTCACGCTTGCCAGCATTTCCTGGCGAAACTTTGACTGCAAATCCGATTGGCGCGAAGTTTGCTTTGCAGTTTTTCCAGGGAATTAGAAACTCATGTTTGCGGTCCACCGCGATTCGGGTAGGTTTGATCATGTGCTGATTGAACCTGCTAAGGCGATGTGAGTCACTCGATTCCTTGCAGGGCGAACCGAACCCTCCCGCCCTGCGTAGCATCCTGTAGACCTCACGTTTAGCCGCAATAAGGATTTCTCCGAATCCCCGCAAACCTTCATTAGTTTCCGTGCTTTTGAGGGTAATGCAGGCAAGATCAGCATCCACCTAGCGACCCGTCGGCGACTTCCCCTCCCTCCGCCGACGGGCTCGCTGGGCTTTTTCGCGATCCTCAGGGCATTCACCCTTGAGTACCCACGAACCCTGTGATGCGAGCCTTGTCTATGCGATTGAGCTACCAATCCGAACTTGATAAGCAATCCCGCCTCGACACTCTCGCCCTCACAATGATCGCCTCTCAATCTCTCGATACCCTATCTCTCCGTGCTGGCTCAGCACGTACTGAAGCCGCCATACTCCTGGAACGGGTACGTGAGTTTCTCCGCTCAAAGTCGAGCTCCAGCGGGGCACTTCCGCTGAAGGCACAGATCATTCCGCTGAATGCTGCCGGTGAGCCCTGCCCTCCGCGCGAAGTTGAGCTTCGCGACTTCAACGAGCGAGGCTTAACGTTCGATCATCCCCGTCCCATCAAAGGTCGGCGAGCGAAGCTCGTCTTCGACGATTCTCGCTTCGGCAAGCTCAACGCCGAAGTTGACCTCTCCTGGTGCCGCTACCTGCCCGGTGGCCGCTACACGAGCGGCGGACGTTTTGTGGGTTAGCCGCTTGCGGCTTAGCCGTGCGAGGGGAATCTGTGCGAGGCGCAGGCGCAGGCTAGCAACACTCTAGGCCTCCTTAAATTTTGACAAGGCCCTCAGCCACCGCTTACACTGAAGCTCCGTCGGCAAGTTGCAACCGGAACGTGACTTGCCACTTCTCTCGCGGGGAGGACACGCTTTTCGGGTTCTCGATTTGAACCCAAGGAGGCATCGGATGTTCAGGGGCTCTGTCTTACGAAACTGTGATTGGAAGTTTGGGTTTGTGTGTGCGCTGCTTCTGTCAGCAAGCAATTCTGTCGCTCAAGAGAATGATCTGTTCGACGAGTCCGCCGTCGAGATCGAGCGGGCGGCGAATCGAGATGAGATGAAGCGAGTTTACGACGCAGCACGTGCTGAGTCGACCAATCCCCCAGCGACCTCTTCCCGCGGCATGGTGACCCAATCACCCGCGATGCGAAAGGCGAACGAGCGTATCGATGCTGCCCTCGATCAGCCGCTGAAGACACCGCTCGACTTTATAGAAATTCCACTGAACCAGATCCTGATGAGGATTTCCGACGACTATAACATCCCCATTGTGTTTGATCTTCAAGCTCTTGAAGCTTTAGCCATCTCGGTCGAGACCGAAGTAACGACGAATCTTAGAGAGGTTTCCCTACGAACGGCCTTCGAGATCATGCTTCGGCAAGTCGAGGATCTCACTTATATGGTCGACAATGAGGTGCTGCTGATTACCAGCGAAGACGAAGCAATGCAGCGACTGGAGGTGCGCGTCTATCGCGTGGACGATCTGATCTGGGTTCCTTCGACTGGCGAACTTGATTTTGATTCCCTCATCGACATACTCGTTTCTTCGGTGGAACACGACTCTTGGATGGAAAACGGCACTGGTGATGGGGAAGTTCAGCCGTATTCCCCAGGGATGTTAGTCATCACGCAAACTCGTCGCATCCATCAACAGATCGAGACATTGTTTTCTACCATGCGTGAGGTGAAAGCAGCCATCGAAGCCGACAGACCGGTCGCTGCTGAGGAGCCATCTAACGCGGTCCGCACCAAGGCTTTCCGCATCCAAAACGTCTGGGGCGACGACCCCGAGCAGGGGCGCGAGGTACTTCATGAAGCGATCGCAATCTCCGTCGGGTGGGAGCAGGAGAACATCGATGAAGACGACACGTTCCTTGCCGTGTTGCCCGACCGTGTAATCGCTCGCCACATCCCAGCGGTACTCAGGCAGGTGGAAGGGACGCTCAAGCAACTCGATTACATTAAGACTAGCGGTGGTGGTACCAGCGTGTTTTTCAGTCCCTCATTGCCTCGTAAGACTGTCAATCCAGGCGGCGGTCCTTTCCAAGTTGAGGACGCGAAGCAGAAGTAATGCTTTCAAGCCCAGATCAAGAAGATGTCTCGCGCAGAGACGCAAAGACGCAGAGTGCAAGTTGGTCACCGAACCCCCGCGCCTCTGCGTCTATGCGTGAGACCTTCCTTTTTGCGGTGCTGGTAAGCTTCGCCCCGCTACTCAACGCCGAAGAAACTCTCGACGGTCGCGAGGGCCGTGACTTGGCGCTCGACCGATTTCGCCCGCAGTCGCAACTCGTCTTGCCGCAGGAAACCGTCCGGCGTGCTAAGTTTCCGGTCGTCGACGTGCATGTCCATTGCCGGCTGAAGATGCGGCAGTCGCCGGAGGTCGTCGATGAGTTCGTCCGCTTGATGGATGCACAGAACATTGCCGTGTGTGTATCGCTCGACGGTGGGCTTGGCGAAAAGTTTGAGGAACACAAGCAGTTTTTGCAGCAGCGTTACCCCAACCGTTTTGTGATCTTCGCAAACATCGATTGGATCGGCAACGGCACGCGAGAGGAGCCCGCGACGTGGGATTGCCACCGCCCCGACTTTGGCCGCCGTATGGCACTTGCACTGGCCGACGCCAAAGAACGTGGCGCTGCTGGCTTGAAAATCCATAAGATGCTAGGTCTTTACTATCGCAACCCTGATGGCTCCTACATGGCGGTAGACGATCCGCGTTGGGATCCGATTTGGGAGGCGTGTGGCGAACTCGGTCTTCCGGTCATCATTCACACCGCTGACCCCGTGGCATTCTTTGAGCCGATTGATGCAACGAACGAGCGCTGGGAGGAACTCAACCGCCACCCGGACTGGAGCTTCGCTGGGGGCCCACCAAACAATTACGATGGTCCGGGGCATGATGAATTGCTGGAAGCGCGCAACCGGGTGATCGCTCGCCATCAGAAAACGACTTTCATCGGCGCCCACGTCGCCAACTATCCAGAGAACTTAGCGAAGGTAGGCGAATGGCTGGATGCGTACCCAAATCTGGTGGTCGAGATTGCCGCCCGGATTGCGGAACTCGGCCGCCAACCCCGCAGCGCGAGAAAGTTTTTCCTGAAATATCAGGATCGCATCATGTTCGGCACCGACGGGCCGCGGCCTGCTGGGAGATTGCATCCGCATTGGCGGATGCTGGAGACCGATCACGAGTATTTTACCTATGCTGAAGGGCAATATCCGCCGCAGGGGATTTGGAACATTTATGGACTCGATTTGCCTGATGAGGTGCTGAGAAAGGTCTATTTTGAGAATGCTGAGAGGGTGATACCAGGTGTAGCGGATCGGCTCAAAGTAGCTCGGGCCTCCAGGCCTGAGTAGCGTTGGCTGTAATTTGAAGACGTATGCAATTCTGATTGGAATGTAGGGGCCTCTGCTCAGCCCTGGAGGGCCGAGCTACATGCACCTTGTTGCATCGCAGCCACCCTCGCTGGTAGACTTTGCAGTTTGTGCGCCGAGCGTGCGCCCTGCCACAGCAAACGAGCCTCTCTATTCTGATTTCTCATGTCTGTCGAATCTGAAACGAAGTCCGCCGAAGAGACCACTGAAGCGACGCCTGCTGAGACATCCTCGCCCGCCAGCGAGTCAACCGCTGAAGACTCGACACAAGCCGCGGTGAATCCAGAGCAGGATTCTCCGCCAACGGAAGCTCCGCCGGCCGAGGCATCAGAGCAAGCCGACGCAACTCCGGCTGAACAATCAGCACCAAAGCGTGAGATAAAAATAGGCTCGCAGCGCGAAGGACAGTCGGCTGCTGATGCCAAGCCTAATCCGGTGACGAAGGTTTCCGAAGGGACGCCAAGCACAGAAGATCAGCGCAAGAGCTTCCCGCCGCCCAATGTGCGAGACAAACTCTCGCCCGAAATGGAAGCCGAACTCGAAGCCGCCATGGGTGGCGACTCAATGGACGCTATCCTTGGCGACGGCTCAACCGATGCGACCGAAGAACTTGCGGCAGGCACGAAGGTCAAAGGGAAGGTTGCGAAAGTTTCCGGCGAAGACCTGTTCCTTGAAGTCCCCGGCACGCGCCACCAAGGCGTTATTCAAGTCAAACAGTTCAAAGCAGACGCCGAGGGCAAACGCGAGTTGCCTGAACCGGGCAGCCAACTCGAAGCGATCGTCAGCAAATTCGACGCAGAGCAGGGCCTCTACGAGATGTCGCTCGCCACCGCAGCGGTCGAAGTGGGCGATTGGGATGCGGTTTCCGAAGGGCAAATCGTTGACGTGGTCGTCGACAAAGCAAACAAGGGGGGCCTCGAATGCAAAGTCAGCGGCATCCGCGGCTTCATTCCGATGGGACAGATTTCGATCTACCGTGTCGAGAATGCCGAAGATTACGTCGGTAAGAAACTCACCTGCGTCATCAGCGAAGTCAGCCGTAAGCGGAAGAACTTGGTTCTTAGCCATCGCGCGTTGATGGAACGTGAACGCAAAGAGCAAAAAGAAAAGCTGCTCGCCGAGATCGCTCCCGGACAAATCCGCGAAGGCGTGGTTCGCAGTCTGCAAGATTTCGGCGCGTTTGTTGACCTGGGCGGAGCCGACGGGCTCGTTCACGTAAGCCAACTCAGTTGGGACCGCATCGGCCATCCCAGCGAAGTCCTCCAAGTGGGTGAGAAGATCAAGGTGAAGGTCGAGAAGGTCAATCAGGAGACCGGCAAAATCGCCCTCAGCTACCGCGAAGCAGGCGACAACCCTTGGAGCGACGTCAGCACCAAGTACGGCATCGGCTCTAAAGTGAAGGGGGCCGTTACCAAGCTGATGCAGTTCGGCGCCTTCGTGAAATTGCAGCCGGGTGTTGAAGGGCTGATACACATCTCCGAACTCGGCCACGGGCGGGTTCATCGTGTGAGCGATGTCCTCAGCGAAGGCCAAGAGGTCGAAGTGCAGGTCCTCTCGGTCGATGCCGACGCCCAGAAGATCGGCCTTTCGCTCAAGGCGCTCATGCCCAAGCCGGAGAAGCCCAAAAGCGAGAAGGAGCAGCAGGTTGAAGCCGCCATGGACGAGGCCGATAAGCGGCCGCGTAAGAAAAAGAAGCACGACCCCAATCTCAAGGGCGGCATCGGCGGCCCCAGCGGCGGCGAGCAGTTTGGGTTGAAGTGGTAACCGTAGCTCGGGCCTCCAGGCCTGAGTTGAATTGGAAAGTGTTTGCCACTCAGGCCTGGAAGCCTGAGCTACATGCCAAATTGGCACCCTTTTCCATCGTCTTTTCCGCCTGCGAGCCAAGGGCAGACCATTTTGGCAGTCGCCCATCACAGAGCGATTTCACGTAATTGCTTATCTCATGGCAGTTTGCAGGAATTGAGGCCCTTTGGCGCGCTGATTGCTTTTCTATCTCTCTTCAAATAACTCTTACGCTCCGGCGGTTCGTAGAACCGCGGCTAGCGGAGCCGACAGCAAATTCGCTGATAGCCAACAGCAACCTTTAACAGGAGACTCCCCGCCCATGGCCGCTGCCACGAAAAAGAAGAGCAAAGTCGCTCTCCAGCCTCTCGGAGACAAAGTTGTTGTCGAACGCGATGAGTCGCTCGACACCACCGCCGGAGGCATCGTCCTACCGGATTCTGCCAAGGACAAGCCAAGCCGTGGCACAATCGTCGCCGTGGGCACTGGTAAGCTGCTCGACGACGGTAGCCGTGGCTCGCTGCAAGTGAAGAAGGGCGACCGCGTTCTCTTTACCAGCTACGCCCCCGAGACGATCACCGTCGACGACGACGAGTTCCTGCTGATGAGCGAGAGCGATATTCTTGCTGTGATTGAGTAACTCATGACGCGAGATCAAGGCAGCCGCAACCAAACTTGGTTGCCGGAGCCTCTCTCGCAGCTCCCGGCAGCCTGTTAGGCTGCGGCTGACTTAAATAAGCCAACGACACCAAAACACATTCCAACAAACAGGAGCCACCACCATGGCCAAGATGATTGCCTTTGATCAAGAAGCTCGCGACGCGATGCGTCGTGGCGTTCAGAAACTCGCCCGTGCCGTCAAGGTTACGCTCGGCCCCAAGGGTCGCAACGTGATTTTGCAGAAGAGCTTCGGCTCGCCGACGGTCACCAAGGACGGCGTTTCGGTCGCCAAGGAGATCGAACTGGAAGACACCTACGAAAACATGGGTGCCCAGATGGTCAAGGAAGTCGCCAGCAAGACTTCCGACGTTGCCGGTGACGGCACCACCACCGCGACCGTCATGGCGGAAGCGATCTTCAACGAAGGCTTGCGTGCAGTGGTCGCCGGTGTGAACCCCGTGCAAATGAAGCAAGGCATCGAGCAAGCGGTCGAGGACATCACCGCAGAGCTCAAGAAGATGTCGATCAAGATCAAGAGCACCGAAGAGATGGCTCAGGTCGGTACGGTCGCCTCGAATGGCGACAACGAAATCGGCGAGATGCTCTCTCAAGCGATGGAAAAGGTTGGCAAGGACGGCGTGATCACCGTCGACGAAGGTAAGTCGCTCGCCACCGAGGTCGAGTGGGTCGAAGGTATGCAGTTCGACCGCGGCTACCTCTCGCCGTACTTCGTCACCGACCAAACTTCGATGGAAGCCGTGCTCGAAGATTGCTACGTGCTGATCCATGAGAAGAAGATTTCCAATGTGAAGGACCTCGTCCCTTGCCTGGAAGCGGTCGTTCAGTCGGGTAAGCCCCTCCTGATCGTTGCCGAAGACATCGAAGGCGAAGCCCTGGCGACTTTGGTCATCAACCGTCTCCGCGGTACGTTCAACGTCTGTGCGGTTAAGGCTCCTGGCTTTGGTGATCGTCGCAAGGCGATGCTCGAAGACATTGCCACGCTCACCGGCGGTCAGGCGATCTTCGAAGATCTCGGCATCAAGCTCGAAAGCATCGGCGTTGGTGAGCTAGGCCGTGCGAAGAAGGTGATCGTCGACAAGGACAACACCACCATCATCGAAGGTGCCGGCAAGAGCTCCGACATCAAGGGACGCATCGACCAGATCCGTCGCGAGATCGAGAACGCCACCAGCGACTACGACAAGGAGAAGCTGGAAGAGCGACTCGCGAAGCTCGCCGGCGGTGTCGCTAAGGTGAACGTCGGTGCCGCGACTGAAAGCGAAATGAAGGAGAAGAAGGCCCGCGTAGAAGACGCCTTGCACGCCACCCGTGCAGCCGTCGAAGAGGGCATCCTCCCGGGCGGTGGCGTCGCTCTGCTGCGTGCCAGCAGCAAGGCCAAGCCCGCCGACCTGCAGCACGACCAAGAGGTCGGCTATAACATCGTCCTGCGTGCCTGCCGTGCCCCGCTGACCAGCATCGCCAACAACGCCGGCCAAGATGGCGGCATCGTCTGCGAGAAGGTCGTCGAGAGCAAAGGCAACAACGGCTACAACGCCGCGACCGACGAGTACGAAGACCTGGTGAAAGCCGGCGTGATCGACCCGATGAAGGTCACCCGCACGGCCCTGCAAAACGCCGCCAGCGTCGCCACGCTGCTGCTCACCAGCGACGCCCTAATCGCCGAAGCCCCAAAGAAGGATAAGAAGGGTGCCGGTGCCCCTGGCATGGATGACATGTATTGAGAAACGCCGCTCGCGGCGTAGCCGCAGGCTATAAAAGCTGAACGTCTCCGAAGCCCCGGCCGCAAGGTCGGGGCTTTTTTGTGTAGGGTAGAGATGTTCTAGGCGAAATAGCTTCGTGGCAAATTATTAGCCCCGGCGTTTACGCCGGGGAGGCAAGCTGGAAATCCAGTCGTTCGAGCGGAAAGTTCAGCGTACCGGCGGCGTTTTATCGAGACCGAAATCTAGCCGCGGCCTCGTTTTGTCTAGGTTCGTGGGCGACCTCGGCAATACGCCGCCCGCAGTCGACGTTCTCTGCTCGGTCGATGCTCTCGGATCCACGTTCACGCCGGGGCTATTAATCTAGTATGTGGTTTGTGCCTCATGGCTCGTGGATCAGTATTCCCGAGAAAATTGTTAGCCCCGGCATTTATGCCGGGGTATTCTATCGACTAACAGTTCGCTAGCCCCGCTCACGGGTCTTATCTTTGTTCACGCTTGAGCCAATCATGTCGCGCAACTACTACAGCGAAATCAACCTGCACATCGTTTGGCACACCAAGGAAAGTCAACCAGCCCTGATCAACGAAGTCGAGAAAGCAACTCATCAGTGCATCCGTCAACGAGTGATCGACACGCCCGACGCGTTCATTCATGAGATCGGCGGAATCAACGATCACGTTCACCTCGCCGTTACCATCGCACCGACGATCCTGGTAAGCAATTTCATTGGTCAGCTGAAAGGTGGTTCGGGGCATGACGCGAATCAAAAGCTCGGTCGCAAAGTTATTCAGTGGCAGGCAGGCTACGGGGTAGTGAGTTTTGGCAAGCGTGATTTGCCTTGGGTGATCAAGTATATTCGCAACCAGCGCGAACATCATCGCGTGGGTAGTATTCATCAGCGGTTGGAAACAATTGAGCAGCGAGAAGACCCGTAAACGGGCCTATTTGGTGCCGCTATCGAACTGGACCCCGGCATAAATGCCGGGGCTAATAACATTTCAAATTTTAGGCCAGTCTTTTCTCGCAGGAGCCTCCCCATGTCCCAATTCGGCCACCTCATCCTCACCGACGAGCCCACCGTCCGCGAGGTTTGCTCAACCTGGACGCCCTCTCTGCCTGAGCCCAAGGAGGTGGAGATGAAGAACCCGTTCACGGGCGAGTTGATGAAGATCAAGACGCACTTCGCGCCGCCAGAGGGACGCAAGGCACCCGACGAGCAAGCGTCGACTGAGAGCGTCGTTGAAGCGTTTCGCGAGCAGGCGGCTCTGTGCATCGATTTCCAAGTGCATAGCCTAATGCGCAAAGATTTCATGGACGAAAAGAAACCACTGTTCATGGGCGACCGAGATGAAGAGGGCATCACGGTCGACCTGATCCCCACGGAGTTCGAGGAGAAACTGGTCCCCTACTTCACCGAGGAACTCGGCGAGTACGCTGACCAGGCCGTGCGTCGCGAACGCGGGCTATCGTTTTTCGTGCTGATCGACGACTTCTGATTGCCGCTGCTGTCTCTGCGCGAAACTGATGTGGCCCACAACTTTTTTAGCCACAGATATTACGGATGACACGGATCATATTGGCGGGCAAGTCTGACTCCGCTCTCAAAAAATCCGTGTCATCCGTGCAATCCGTGGCCCAAATTACGGATTGCCTCTCCAAACTGAGAGAAACCCGATACAATGCGAGCAGGACATCTAACTGATTGCGATCGAGGAGAGGGATATGCTTAAAGGACTTGGAAATCTCGCCAACTTGCCGGGGATGCTCAAACAGGCCCAAGAGATGGGCGGCAAGATGCAGGAGATGGGTGAACAGCTCAAAACCAAGCGGGTGACTGGCAACTCCGGCGGGGGGATGATCGAAGTCGAGGCCAACGGCGTGGGGGAAGTGCTTGCCGTGCGGATCGACCCTTCGCTGATCGAGAAACAGGACAAGGAATTGATCGAAGACCTCATCCCGGCGGCCATCAATGCGGCCCAACAGAAGGCAAAGCAGCTTCACGCGGAGATGATGCAGGAGCTGACCGGCGGGATGAACATCCCCGGCTTGGGGGACGCCCTGGGCTCTCTCGGCGGTGAGGACCCGCAACAGAGCTAAGTCTCTCTGAGCTAAGCCCCGAAAAAGCTCTTCTCGGCAGAAAAATGCTTAGGTGTGAGACTAGGTAAAATCCCTTCTCGCCATAAAGATAGCTGTTTCATGGCCCGGTTTTTCTAGGCTTAAACCTGCTTTTCGGGGTAGAATTCGATTGGGGCTGATAGGAAAAACAAGGGGCTTCTGCGCGACAACCCTGTCGCGGCAAGTAGCAAGCGAGCCTGTTTGATCTTCGACAGGCGGCCTCGTTATGTTAATGATCCGCTCCAACGGCGAACCAAGCGGTTTGCTCCAACGTTAACACTCAAACAATACAAGCCAGCTCAAACGGAACTGATTTCGGATGCGACTCTCCCTCGGCCAAAGCATGCAGATGTCTCAGAAGCAGGTGCTTGCACCGCGGATGATTCAATCGATGGAGATTCTGCAACTGCCGATCCTTGCTCTGCAAGAACGCATCGAGCAGGAGATGGAAGACAACCCCGTGCTCGATCAGATCGAGCCCACGGGCGATGAGTACGACACGGACGAAAAGGTCAGCCCCGATGCGCCGGCTGATGGCGAGAAGGAACTGGTCGTCGACGAAGACCATAACAACCAGGACGACTTCGAGCGTCTGGAAAACATGGTCGAGAACATGCCGGACGTTTACGAAGAACGGACCGGCCCTTCGCGCGGGGAGATTGAAGCTGAGGGAGACCGGCGCCACGACCAAATGGCGAACATGGTCGCGCGACCCGAATCGCTGCACGATTACCTTGAGCACCAACTCAGTTGGTACGATCTCGACGAAGAACATACCCGCTTCTGCGAACGGATCATCTACAACCTCGATTCCAACGGCTACCTAAAGTCGCCGCTGGAAGACTTGCTGCCTCCCGCGCCAAGCGAGCTCAACGGTGCGGCCGAGAAATGGCGCGAGGAACAGCTCAAGCTTGCCGAGGAGGCACTCGCCACAGTGCAGCGACTCGACCCGCCGGGCGTGGGCGCACGGAGCTTGAAAGAGTGCTTACTGCTGCAACTCACGCCTGGGTTGTTATTCTTCGAAGAGCTGCAGGTACTCATTGAGAATCACTTGGAAGACCTCGAGAATAACCGCCTGCCGTTGATTCAAAAGAAGACCGGCTTCGACCTGGAAACGATCAACGAAGCGTGGGAAGACCTCAAGACTCTCAAGCCGAAGCCTGGGGCGGAGTTCAATTCTTCAACCGTGGCCGCGGTCACCCCGGATGTATTCATCGATCGTAAAGAAGGGGGCGGATACACGGTACGGCTGGAAGATGGCGAGCTTCCCTCGCTCTACATCAGCCCGACACACCGACGAATGCTCCAACAGGCAATTGCCGCCAAGGACAAGCAAACGGTCGATTACATCAAAAAGAAAATCATGTCGGCGCAGTGGATCATCGAAGCGATCGAGCAACGCCGCAGCACGCTGACGAAAGTCTCGCAGGCGATCGTCGATCACCAACAACGGTTCCTCGACGACGGTCCCGAATACATCGAGCCGCTGAAGATGCAGCAGATCGCCGACAAGGTCGGCGTGCACGTCACCACGGTTAGTCGCGCGGTCGATGACAAGTGGATGCAAACGCATCGCGGTATCTTCCCGCTGAAGCGTTTCTTCGTTGGTGGCACCACCGGCGCCGATGGCGAAGAAGTCGCCTGGGATCGCGTGAGACAACAGTTGCAAGAGATTGTCGATAACGAAGATAAGAGCAAACCACTCAGTGACGATGCCTTGGTGAAAGAGCTCGCCAAAGAAGGCATCACCGTCGCCCGCCGTACCGTGACGAAGTACCGGAAGGCGATGGACATCCCTAGTAGTCGTCAGCGGAAAGATTGGTCGAAGGCTGGGAAGTAGCGTACAATAGATAGCATGGTCACTGAACAAGTACGCAATCTGCACAATGCTCGCCCCTTCAAACCCTTCACGCTTCACGTAGCGGATGGTGATCGGCTTCGCGTGAAGAGTCCCGAGTTCATGTGGATGACACCCGGGGGCCGTACGCTCTACGTGAGCCAAGGCGACGAGCAAGTAGCGATTCTCGATATGCTGCTCGTAACGCAGGTGACTATCGACAATGGGATGGAGATGCCTAGTCGAAGTCAAGAGAACTGAGCGATTACACCGCCTCGACATGCAATCCGCGCTTGCGTCGTTCTTGCCGTCGGACCTCGTCGATCATCGTGGCGACGTTGCGCACGTCTTCGATGCCGATTAGCTCGAACTCCGGCGTCGTCTTGTCACTCGAAGTAATCAGGACGCTTCCTACGCCCATCGCACGTTCGACGGGGCCTTGGCGGAAGGTGACGTCGTCGATGTCGATCGCTTCGATGCGGTCGATCTCTCGCCAGAGGAGGCCAGACTCATGCAAGAACCGCTGATTGGTGAGGTAGTAGTGGATGCTCATCTGGCGATAGAGCAACGTAAGCAGCGAGCCCAACCAGGCCAGGAGAATTATTCCCCCGACAACAAGCCAACCTGTGCCAGAGAGTTTCATCACCGCTGCGAGGATCAGCAACGCTACACTGAAGACCCCGGCAGTAGCCCAGGTGCCGAACATCGCCCGCTTTGAGTAACGCCCCTGCCAAAGGATTTCTTCCGGTTCGTCATCGTCGCCCCCCGACAAGGCCGCGGCGAATCGCTGCTTCGCATTCATGTCGGTGGCGATCTCACCGACAGGTCTGCCGCATTGAGGGCAGAAGATGGCGTCTTCGGGCGCATTGGCTTTGCACTGAGAGCATTTCATGATGCTAGCTTCTTCTTGGAAATGTGAGATTAGGTAACTTCGGGGCCAGCGAAAACTCGGAAATGAGCTTCTGCCTGTATGTATTCGCTTGAGGCGCTCCGATCTTAGAATCTGTTTTCCGCTGTAAGGTTGCAAGTGGTTTACTGCTTGGACGTGTCAGGTATCATACGTGGCATGAAATGTCCCTTCTGTCGCGTTGATAACGACCGTGTGATCGATTCGCGGGCCTGCCAAGATGGCTTCGCGATTCGCCGTCGGCGGAAGTGCAACTCTTGCAAACGGCGCTACACGACTTACGAGCGCATCGAAGAATCGACGATCAAAGTCGTTAAGAAAGATGGCTCGCGGGTTCCTTTCTTGCGGGAAAACATCCAACGCGGTTTGGAGCGCGCCTGTTGGAAACGTCCCATCAGCGACCGCGATGTCGAGCGGACCGTGTCGGCAATCGAAAACGACGTCTACAGCTCGTTCGAAGAGGAAATCGATAGCCGCCAGTTGGGCGAGCTCGTCATGGAGCATCTTCGCGACCTCGACGAAGTGGCCTTTGTCCGTTTCGCGAGCGTCTACCGTCAGTTTGCTGATGCGGGTGACTTTGTCGATGAGCTAAGACCTTTCCTCTCCGACGGCGGCCGCACACCACGTTAAGCGTCTTTCGTCTCACCCTAGCCCCCGGCGCAAGCCGCGGGGTTTGATCCTTCAGAGCGTTGCGCGACTGACGCTGCAAAGTGTGAGGCTTGCGCCACGGGCTACATTCTGAGTCACGCTCTGTTAGAATGCTTGCTTCTCAACTAGTCGTAGCGAGCAGAACAAAAGTATGTCGAAGCCGGCCCTCACGCCGATGATGCAACAGTATTACGACGCCAAGCAGACCGCTGGCGATGCGCTGCTCTTGTTTCGGATGGGGGATTTTTACGAACTGTTTCACGAAGATGCAAAGAAGGCGGCTGGACTGCTGGGCCTCTCGCTCACGAGTCGTGACAAGGGCGATCCCAAGGCTGGCAAAGAGCCGATCCCGATGGCGGGTTTTCCGCACCATCAGCTCGATCAGTATCTCGCCAAGATCATTGCCGCGGGAATGCGGGCAGCGGTTTGCGAACAGGTTGAAGACCCCAAGCAGGCCAAGGGAATCGTCAAACGCGACGTGACGCGCATCGTCAGCCGCGGGACGGTCACCGACGATTCGCTGCTTGCGCCAGAAGAAAGTAATTTCCTTCTGGCGATTGCCCACGGCGAAACCGCAAGCGATGCCGCTTGTGGCTTAGCCTGGATTGACGTTTCCACAGGTCGCTTCGAAGCCGCCAGTGTTGAGCCTTCTCGACTCGGTGACGAACTCGCTCGCATCGGCCCGGTGGAAATCCTCGTTGGTGAAGACCGCCCTGCCCTGCCCGCGGAGTGGACCGAAGGCCGCGTCATTACGAAGCGTCCGCCGTGGGCGTTTGGCCAGCAGGCCGCTCAGGCGTCGCTTGCCAAACACTTTGGCCCGCACGCTTTGGAAGGTTTTGGGTTCAACGATAAGGATGGCCCGGGGCTCGCCGCGGCGGGAGCGGTGCTGGATTACTTGAACGAAACTCAGCGGACGTCGCTCTCGCATATCGACGCACTGATTCCGCATCGCGTAGGGACGACACTCGAAATCGACGAGTCAACTCGACGTAGCTTGGAACTCACCCGGACGATTCGAGAAGGAACGCGCGAGGGTTCGCTCTGGGGCGTGTTGGACCGCACGGTCACCTCGATGGGAGCCCGACTGCTGGGCGACTGGCTGGCTAATCCGTTGACAGACGTCACGGCTATCACCGCACGGCATGATGCTGTCGAAGAACTCCTGAAAAACGCCTCGCTGACGACCACGCTGCGAGAATCGCTCCGCTCGATCTACGACATGCAGCGACTGCTCGCCCGCGTAACCACTGGTCGAGCGACGCCACGCGATTTATCGTTTGTGACTCGCACGCTCGCTTGCCTGCCCAAGGTGAAAGCCAAACTTGCCGATCGCGACTCTTCGCGCCTCGCTCAGCTTCATGATCGCATTGATCTCTGCGGCGAAGTTCATCAGCAGCTTAAAACGGCCCTCGAAGAAGAATGCCCCCTGACGGCTAAAGAGGGTGGCTTCATTCGCGCGGGTTTCAATGCCGAACTCGACGAGCAACGCGAACTCGCCAAGGGCGGCAAGCAGTGGATCGCTAAGTACCAGGCCGAGGCGATTGAACGGACCGGCATCCCCACGATGAAGGTCGGCTTCAATCGCGTGTTTGGCTATTACCTGGAAGTCACGCACGTCCACAAAGACAAAATCCCCGACGATTTCATTCGCAAGCAAACGCTCAAGAACGCTGAGCGCTACGTCACGCCCGAACTCAAGGAATACGAAGAGAAGGTCCTCGCCGCCGAAGAACGCTCGCAAACCTTAGAGTACGACTTGTTCGTCGAGCTTCGCGAAACAGTTGCCAACGCTGCGAAGCGTTTGCAAGCGACGGCTGCCGCTCTGGCGGAAATTGATTGCCTAGCGAGCCTCGCCGAGTTGGCCCGTTCTCGGAATTATGTTCGCCCCGAAATGGTTGCCGAAGCAAAACTCGAGATTCTTGGCGGTCGGCACCCGGTGCTGGATGTCACGGAGCCCGAGGGGACGTTCGTCCCTAACGATGTCAGTTGCGCGGGACTAGACGAGAACGCGCCCCTCACCTCAAGCCCCTCATTCCTCCTCATCACCGGCCCCAACATGGCAGGTAAAAGTACGTACATTCGCCAAGTGGCGCTCCTCACGTTGATGGCTCAGGTCGGCAGCTTTGTCCCTGCGGAGAAGGCGACCGTCGGCGTGGCGGATCGGATTTTCGCCCGCGTGGGGGCCAGCGACGACTTGGCCCGCGGGCGCAGTACGTTCATGGTCGAAATGACCGAGACGGCGCGAATTCTCAACACAGCGACCGAACGCAGCCTAGTCATCCTCGACGAAATTGGTCGCGGCACCAGTACCTACGACGGCCTCTCGCTCGCCTGGGCAGTGGTCGAACACCTGCACGACAAAATCGGTTGCCGCACGCTCTTCGCTACGCACTATCACGAGCTGACCGACCTAGCCGAGCAGCTTGTCGGCCTTGCCAACTACAACGTCGCCGTGCAGGAACACGAAGGAAAAGTCGTCTTCCTCCATCGCATCGTCCACGGCCCCGCGGACAAAAGCTACGGCATCCACGTCGCTCAACTTGCCGGGGTGCCAAGTGCCGTGAATACACGAGCGGCAGAAATCCTCGAGCAGCTCGAAGATGGTGGCTCAAATAACCACACGCCCGCTCTGAGTAATGGTAGAGCGAGCCAAAACGGTTCTCTACAGATGACACTCTTCGAGCTAGCCGACCATCCCCTGCTCGATGAAATCCGCGAACTCGATCTCGATTCAATGACGCCGCTGGAGGCGTTTGGGAAGCTCGCCGCGTGGCGCGAGCAGTTGGGCGCGTTGCAGGAGAGTTGAATAGCAGTAGGTCAGCCGCTTCCGATAACTATTGGGATTTCGCTATGGGTAGCGATTGGATTGACGAACAGCGCAAGGCGATTGAAAAGAAACAGGATGAACTGAGTGAATTCAGATCTCAAGTAACAAAGGAAAGGCCCCAAGTTTTGCCAGAAGACAAAGACGACGATTCCAAGGCCTCAGTGCGACAAACACGTAAGAATATCAAGCCTTATATCTACGTTTTTCTAGTCGTCGCGAATTTTTCGAATCTGCTCCGCGGTGCTGAGCAACTCTATAGGTCGCCCGAGAGAGTAACTTTGTCGTTTGAATCAGACCTAGTCAAGGTAGGCTTAGATGAGCAAGAGAATAAGCACTACTTTGTTGACGTACCGTTGCGAGAGTTCCCTTACGAGATTCAACTGAATCAGCACAATCGCACAGACTTGGTATTCTTGGCTTCAGTCAATTTGATCCTGCTTGGAACACTCTACTACTTCCATCGACGTGATCGACGAGAGATTCAAGAAGAATAGTTAGTAGGCCGCAGTTCGCTGGCGATCACTCCAGCACATGACTTGGCTACGAATCAGGCAGCCGCCGCCTCCACAACGTTGCCCACAAACCTGCGATCAACAACGCCACCGAGTTCGGCTCCGGCACTGCCCCCGACGCGGCTAGTGACGAAGGTCGTAGGTCGAGCCAGCTTGCCCCCAGATTCTGTTGCCACTCAAGGAAGCTACCCGTCGTGGTAGTGGCACCGAAGCCGGTGCCCCATTCGGCGAGGTCATCCCCGTCAACGATGCCGTCATCGTTGTAGTCGCCGGTGAGTTCGACGAACGGGTCAGAAAACAGTTCGCTATTGAGGAACGTGTCGTCGGTCAGTGTCTTCAAGAACGCCACCAGTGCTGCTTCCTCTGCCGCGGTGAATCCGAAGCCGCCGACGGGCAGGCCGGGTGAGAGGAACGGGTTGTTTTGGATACCGGAGCTGTAGTGCTCGACCACTTCTTCTAGCGTCGTAAACCGCCCATCGTGCATGTAGCCGTCTTGTGCTTCAACGTTGCGAAGGGAACTGGTTTTGAACCGCCCGCGTCCGGCCCCTTGGTCAGCCAGATTGTTGGCATCCAGTCCAATATTGAACAGATTGTCGCCCGACTGAGTGTTGGTCGCATGGCAGGTGCTGCAGCGTCCTGAACCGTGAAAAATTTCCGCCCCCAGTTGTTCCTGCTCGGTGAAGACGGCCTCAAAGTCTGGCGTCGTGGGATTCGCGGGAGTGAAGGCCGTGTCGAACTTCGATTGGTAAGAGTTCATCGAACGGACGAACTGAGCGAGCGCTTTGGAGATGCGGTCGTTGGTGATCTGGCTGTCGCCAAACGCTTCTTGGAAGAGTACCGGATAGAACGCGGTGGCCGCGAGTTCGCCCCGCAACACATCGAGATCGCCCCCCATTTCGACCGAGTTTTCAATGGGCTGTAACACTTGAATCTCTAGCGTGGCAGCGCGTTCGTCCCAGAAGAAAGCTTCGCGGCCATAAAAGGTGGAGTTCGCAAGCCCCATTGAATGACGATCGGTCTGCCCATCGACACCCGTGCTAAACTGATCGGGATCAGAAAAGTTGTTGGACTGCTGATGGCACGACGCGCAGCTAATCCCCTGGCTGTGAGAAAGTCGTTCGTCGTAGAACAGCACACGCCCCAAAGCAGCCCCTGCGTTGGTAATCGGGTTATCAACCGGCGTGTTGTTCTCCGCGGCCGTTGGCCCCGTCGTGAAATGCGTCGGTAGGCTGGTTACCGCGTAGTCAACATAGTCATCTGGCGTCGTAGGGATTGCTGGTACGCCGACGGTCTGTGCGTGGAGAGAAGTGCTGGTGAGGAGCGATAGAATCCCCACCATCGCGGCCGCAACCGCGATCCTTAGATGCCCATTCATGGTGCTTGCGCTGCTTTCAGATTTTGGGATGAGTTTCTTCTCGGTTCCGTCAACTGCCTCTCTCCCCTAAGCAGGCAGTTGGCTCCATTATGTACTAAAACCCACTGTAGCGAAAAGAGTTTCGCGAAAACTGAAAAACGCTTATGGAAGTGTTTCCAGGACCGCGAGCGTTCGGTTCAGTTCGCGACGAGTCGCCTCACTGTACTCAACGTCGAACCACGCGATGACGCCCTTTCGATCAAGAACATAAATCCGCGGGAGCAAGCCAGACCCCACTTTGCTGATCGATAATCCTTCTTCGTCCTGTAGCTGCAGCAGCTCGTCAGAAGCTTCCGAGTCGGCTGCTGGACCCAACGCAATTGAAATCACGCGAACTCTCTCTTGGCCGGTCACATCTCGCTGGATATCAGCCAGCGCCGCGCGCGACATCCAGCGGTCTGGGGTCCAAATCAAGACCACGGTTGCCGTTTCGCCGTACTTCGAGGAGAGCTCGATTGTGTCCCTTTCCATAGTCGGCAGTTCCAACTCAGGAAACTTGTCGCCAACGTCGACCAAACACTGTTGGCGGTGCGTCTCCGAGAGCAGCACCGGCGGAACCGCTGCGGAGTAAGAACTGGTGACGGGCTTCGCAGCCTTACGGATATGTGGTGTCGGTGTCACTTCTGCAGAACCCGATCGTCCTTCCCTTGGCACTTCCTTGCTGGAGGTTTCAGCGACCTTATCGAGGCTTTCGGTCTCGGGAACGATCGCCTCAGAGATTGCCGGGGCCTCTTTAATCACAGAGTCTTCCGGCGAAGTGATCGCCGCTGTGTCAGAGTCTTGTTGCGACTGCGAGCAGCCAAGCATAAGGATTAGGGCCAACAGCCAACTGAATCGATAGAATTCCGATTCATGACAACAGTATGACGAGGTTCGTCTAAGAGGCATCGTGCAGGCTCCGAAAAATCATCAGTGAAATCCGTGCCATCCGTGGCCAAAAATAACGACGAAACTCCATTAGAGATCCAGCTTGATTGCCAGCTCCTTAAGCTGCTTAGTGTCAACCGTGCCGGGGGCGTCGGTCATCAAGTCGCTTGCCTTTTGCGTTTTCGGGAAAGCAATACAGTCGCGAATGTTATCAAGCTTCGCGAACAGCATCACCCAGCGGTCAACACCTAAGGCGATCCCCGCGTGTGGCGGAGCGCCGTACTGGAGCGCTTCCAGCAGGAATCCAAATCGCTCTGCCGCGGTTTGCTCGTCGATGCCCAAGAGCTCGAACACTTGCGACTGAATCTCCGAATCGTGGATACGAACCGTGCCGCCGCCCGCTTCGCTGCCGTTGATCACGAGGTCGTAGGCTTGTGCGCGACATTTGCCGGGGTCGGTCTTCAGTAGGTCGACATGGTCTTCCAGAGGCGCGGTAAATGGATGGTGCATCGCGTGCCAGCACTGCGTCTCGTCGTCGAACTCAAACATTGGGAACTCAACGACCCACGAGAAGTTCATCGCATCCGGCTCGTAGAGATTCATTTCCTTGCCGATTTTCGTTCGCAACGCGTGCAAAATCTTGCAAGTGCCAGCAAACTGATCAGCGGAGAACAAGATCAGATCGCCCGGCCCGGTGCCGAGGCGTTCTTTGAATTCTTCCAGCAGTTCCTCGGAGAAGAACTTCGCAATCGCCCCGCCCAGTTTGCCATCCTCCTCAACGCGGAACCATGCTAGGCCCTTTGCCCCGAGTCCTTGGACGAACTCGGTGAGCCCATCGATGCCCCGTCGGCTGTACTGGCTGGTGCCGTTCTTGACGTTGATCGCCCGCACGCGTCCGCCCGCTTCGACGACGCTCTTGAACACGCCGAAATCGCTCTTGGGTGCTAGGTCCGAGCAGTCGATCAGTTCCATGCCAAAACGCAGGTCAGGCGCATCATGCCCGAAGCGCTCCATCGCTTCGTCGTAAGTCATTCGTGGCAAAGGCGTGGGCACATCGAGACCAAGGTGCTCTTTGGCGAGCTTTGCGACCAGCCCATCAATCACGCCCATCACGTCGTCGCCGTCGACGAACGACATTTCGAGATCGAGTTGTGTAAATTCCGGTTGGCGATCGGCCCTGAGGTCTTCATCGCGGAAACAACGGGCAAGCTGCACGTAGCGGTCGTACCCGGCGATCATCAAAATCTGCTTGTACAACTGCGGCGATTGGGGCAACGCGTAGAACGTGCCGTGATGCACCCGGCTGGGCACGAGGTAATCGCGTGCGCCCTCGGGCGTGCTGCGTCCTAGGACCGGGGTTTCGATATCGGCAAAGTTGTGATCGGCGAAGTAGTCCCGCATCCCCTTAATCAGCTTGTCTCGCAACAGCAGCGTGTTCTGAACTTCAGGGCGACGGAGATCCAGGTAACGATGCTTCAGCCGTAGGTCTTCCCCCGGCAGGTCCTTGCCCGTTGCACTGGGCGAGACGGGCGGATTCTTGCATTTGTTGAGCAGCTTGAAGTCGGTCGTCCGCAGTTCGATCGCACCAGTTGCCATGCGTTTGTTGGTCATCCCCTCGGGCCGTGCGGCAACGTTACCGGTAACTTGAATCACGTATTCTGAACGCAGCGTTTTACTTAGCTCAATCAGTTCTTCGGAGGTATCTGGCGGATTGAAAACGACCTGGGTGAGCCCGTACCGATCACGCAAGTCGACAAACAGCCCGCCGCCGTGGTCACGGTAGGAATCGACCCAGCCGCAGAGCGTGGCCGTCGAGCCGATGTGAGATTCAGAGAGTTCGCCGCAAGTATGTGTGCGTAGCACCGGAGGCCTCAAAAGTACCGGGGATTATTGACTAAAATCGAATCCCTGATTGTAGTTGGGGCGACGCGAAGGGGGAAGGCACGCGATAGCAAAGGCAGCCGCAGCCACACCTGGCTGCTGGTGTTGAAGGGAATGGCCGCCGTCGAGGATATTCCCAGGCAGGCTGTTAGCCTGCGGCTTCCTTCGTTTCATCAACTATCGCAAGGGAAGCGTCTCGATCCACGCCCCCAACCGCTCCATCCCCTCAGCCGTCGAAACTCGCGGCCCGTACCCAAAGTCGCGCTTCGCGGCAGAAATGTCGTACCAGTGCGACTTCGCAAGTTGCGCGGCCACAAACCGGGTCATCGGCGGCTCGCCGCTTAGTCGTAGCGTCTTGAAAATGGTTTCCAGGGCGTGACCGATTCGCCATGCGTTTGCGAAAGAAATCGATTTGCTCACGGCCGGTAAACCGGCAGAGCCGAGGATCTCGTCGATCCAGTCCCAGCAGTTCACCGGTTCGCCTTGGCTGAGGAAGTACGCTTTTCCGGCGACCGGAGAATTGTCTTTCGCCAATACGTCGGCAGCAAGGAGGTGCGCCTCGGCGGCATTCTCGACATAGACCATATCGACGACGTTTTCTCCGTCCCCAACGCGACGAAGTCGTTCCTTCCGTGCACGGTCGAGCAATCGTGGTATGAGGTGCCCGTCGCGTGGTCCCCAAATCAGGTGGGGACGCAAGGCGCAGGTCTTCAACTCTGCACGATTCGCGTCTAGGACAAAGAACTCCGCCTGAGCCTTGCTATGTGAGTAATAGCTGCGATGTTTGCGGAGCCACTCAAGCGCCAGCGGAGCATCCTCATCAATGCCTGCCTGATCTTCACCTGCGAAGACGACGCTTGGGCTGCTCGTGTAAACCAAACGAGGAACGTCGTTCTTAAGGCAGGCAGTAATCACGTTGTGCGTGCCGTTGAGATTCACTGCGTAGTAGGGCCGCGGTTTCATCGAAACTCCAGGTAACGCCGCCACATGGAACACACAATCGACGCCCGCGCATGACCGCTCCACTGCTTCTTCGTCTGCTATGTCGCCTCGGATGACATCGACGCCGAGCTTTTCTAACTCGGGATACTCGCCGCGGCCAAAGGAGCGAACCCGCTCACCACGGGCGAGAAGTTGCTCAACGATGTAGCGACCGAGAAAACCGCCGCCGCCGGTGACGAGTGCGTGCATGAAGAGCCTTTGCTACTGTTCTGCTAGAAGTTCACGCCGAATCTTCGCGTTGTGCCTAGCATCAACTGGTAACGATTCGTCGAATACGATTTCCATCTGTTCGCGAAGCAGCTCAGCCGCGTCTGGAAACACCCCGGGGCTCTCTTCTAATTCGCCTATAAGTCCGCGAATCTCGTCCGCGAGAGCAGCATAAGCTTCATCGTCTGGAGATTTGTCTTGCCAAGCGTTGGTCGGCTCAACAAATAGAGTTGGTTGACTTCGCCCGCTTGTCTGACAATTGACCAAAGCAGTTCGGAATATATCGGGGTGAGTATTGAAGACGGACTCGAAGCAAATTGGGAAGAAAACTCCTTGAAGTGTCTCGATGCGATGTGACTTCCGCCCGCAGTACCAGAAACGCTGGTGCTCATCGAAATAGCCAACATCACCGATGCGGTGCCAGACGGTTTCGCCATCGGCGATTTTCGAGATGGCGTTATGATCTTCCCCTTCGCCGAGAGATAGAGGGACATACATTGGTGAAACCTGCGAGCCGCGAACAATCAACTCGCCGATTTCGCCTTGGAGGAGTTCCTCCGTGTCTTCGATCTTGAGGGTTGGGTCATCGTTAATCCGAATCACTCGCCAGTCAATCGTCGCGAACTTTCTACCGACGCAGACGCCCGCTCCGTGAGCCGTTTTCTCGGCGGTTTCGCCGAGTACTTCCCTGGCTTCGATCGTAGCCACTGGCAAGCTCTCGGTAGCGCCGTAAGGAGTGTGCATTTCGGCGTCGGGGGCAACCATTTTGAGCGTTCGCTGGAGGACTTTAGTGGGAACGGGGGCACCGCAGGAAAAAACTTTGCGGAGCGTCGGGATCATCTCGCCGGTTCGCTCACAGTGCTGGCTGAGCTTGTCCCAGACTGTCGGCGAAGCGAATGCCTGAGTTACCTGCCAATCAGAAGCAGCGCGGAGCAACGCTTGCGGTTTCGCCGTCGCCGGCCGAGAAAAATCCAATTCTGGAAAGACCGTCGTCACGCCCATCGCCGAGTTGAATAGCCCAAACAACGCAAAACAAGCCATGTCCGCCCCGCCGGGTTGGATGTCGTAAGCCTGTTGGATTTCCGACGCCTGCGTGTCGAACATACGGTGTGTGTAGAGAACCCCCTTTGGCGGACCCGTGCTGCCGCTGGTGAAGATGATCGCCGCGGTGTCATCCGCGTGGGTTGCCGGTAGGCTGGTGTCGCTTTTGTAGCCTGCTTCTAAGAGTCGCTTGTAGGTTGCCCCGCCCCAGAACCAGCGTCGCCCAACGGTCACGTTATGCTTCGCTTTGGGAAATCGTCGCTTCAACACCGTTCGCAGCGCCTGAGCAGCACTGACGGCAACAAAGCCTCGGGGTTCCATCGACGCTAAGCAATCGATGACGTGCTTGCGACCCATTCCAGGATCGATCAAGACCGTCGTCGCACCACTGCGCAGCAAAGCGAACACCAACTTCACGAACTCAATGCCAGGCTTGACTAACAGTGCGAGCCGCATCCCTGGCGTGACCCCTAAGTCGATCAGGCCACGTGCCAGCGCATCGGCATCGCGATCTAATTCGCGGAAAGTGCACGTCGCGTAGGAGTTCCGCCCGGCGACATCACCGTGTCCCGGGCAAGCGACCGCCACCGCATCAGGTAGCTTTTGTGCAACGGTGCGCAGGCGATCGCCGACGTTAACAACGCTCGGATCGTGGCTAGTGAGGGACATCGCCTTATTCTACGAAGCGATGCGAGCGTGAGAACCGTCGGCCCAACTTCAGGCGAGCCGAGACCTAACAGGTCGCCGGAGCCAGCCAGATGACTTCCGGCGACCTGTTAGGTCGCGGCTACTTTACTTTCCACATATTCCAGAACCCGCTTGGCGATATCGACGTCCGTGACGCGTTTCAAGGCTCGCCACCCTGGGACCGCGTTCACTTCCAAGACGTAAAGCTCGCCGTCGGGGCCTGGCAATAAATCAACACCGGCGATTTCGGCACCAACCGCTTCGACTGCTTTTTTGGCTAAGCCGGCAAGCGGCGGCGTGACTTCCAGCGGTTCGCCTTTGGCTCCTAATGCGACGTTCGTTCGCCAGTCATCAGCGTTGGTGCGTTTCATGCCGAGGACTTGATCACCAATCACCAACAGACGCAGGTCGTGCCCTTGGTGTGGAATGAACTTCTGCAGGTAAAGTACACTGCCAAGCTGCGCCAGAGTCTTCATCACCCGCAGAGCAATCGCCGGGTCGTTGACTCGCGTGATCCCGCGACCCTCGCCGCCGAATAGTGGTTTTACGACCACGTCCCCGCCGAGCTGCTCAAACGCCTCGATCCCTTGTTCCCACGTTTGGCAAACAAAGGTGTCGGGAACCTTTAGGCCTGCGGCTTGCAACTTCGCCGTCGTGAGATACTTATCGATGGCCGTCTCGCAAGCCTTCGGCGAGTTCACGACCTTTACGCCGGACGTTTCGAGCCGCGCGAGCGCATCCATCCGAAAGACAACCTGCTCCAAACTCCCCGGCGGCATGGAGCGGACTAGCAGGGCGTCCATACTGTTGAGGTCGACTTCGCCGGAACTCACGCCGAGTGCGTCCGACGTCACCGACGAGGCTAGTTGACTGTAAGTGACCGGCGTCACCTCGTGCCGACCAGCGGCAGCGCGCGTAAGATCACCCACGTACCAACTGGAGGCGGCACCGAGAATGGCGAGTTTCATGATGACTCGCCAAACGATTCGGCAAGCACTTCATCGTTGAGCGTTCCGTAGCGGAAGGTCTTGCCCGACTTCAAATTGACGAACGTCACCAACGCGGGGCTGAATAGCAGCGGATCGACCTTGTAGAAGTCGTACTCGTAGCCGGCCAGAATTTCGCCGAATGGGCGGCCATAGTCCTTCGATGCGTTGCTGGGAGTTTGCGGACCGATGCTGGTGATCGCCTCGTCCTCGCAACGGACATGCAAGACAACATGACCACCATAGAGGATCGCGTCGTTCGTTCTACCAATCGACTTTAGATCGTCCTTGGCCGGCGGCGAAAGCGGTGCTGCCCCCCAGCCGTTTTCGACGCAGTCGAGGTCGAATTCAAGCTCGTGCAACTTGTGAAGCGCCGTCTCGACGCTGCGAGCCACCACCTGCACGTTCCCTGCGAGGCTCTTCGTTGGGGCGAGTAGTAGGATGAGCTTGTCGGCGGTCAGGCCGCACTTTTGGGCGATATCTTGGCAAACGGAGTCATCAGGAAACTGTCCGGTCTCCAAGATGCCGACAGCTCGCTCGGGCTGTTCCTTAAAGTTTAAGTCTTCGAACAACGGCTCGCGAGCAGCGGACGAGCGCATGGGGCCCGAACCCATGGCGAAGTACTTTTCGCCTTTTACCTCCCAACCGGCATACTGCGAAGCCATGCAGGCCAGCTTGGGGTGGTCGGTAGAAACCTGAACGGTGGGTCTGGGTAAGGGACCTTCAGGGGCAATCGTGACTTCGGCGAGGTCGGCCAAGCACACGCGGGCGAGCATCACCCCCGCGGCTAAGCCGCCAGCGGCGTTGATGCCGCAGTCGATGAGCGTGGTGCCGCCGTCGAGGGTTTGTGATCTTGTGCGCAGGCGATCAGCGTCGGCGAGAATTCGATCGCAAAGTGCGGCAGCTCGGTCGTTCAAGTTCACGTTTCAGCAACCAACAAGAAGGAGCCGCGAGGCGTGAGCCCGCGGGTGGTATTCTCAAACGTATCAGAGTACTAACCGAAACTGGCAGCGCCTACGATCTTGCTCGGAGGCGATACGTTTCGAAGCTTCAACCCGAGGCCTTACGGCCTACGGCTCAGGGGTTGCCTAGCGTTTCAGATTCCCAAAGGGTAGCTTCCCGATCTGCGGGAGCGACAACTTTTGCTGACCACCCCCGCCGCCGGTGAGAGCGTTGAGCCCAGCGAGCAGTTCTTGATTCTTGCCAAGTTTAGCCGTCAATTGTTGCTGAGCTGCTTCCTGTTTCTCGGTGAGCTTGGCCATCTGTTTGTCGATTTTTTCTCGGACACCTGCCATCAGTTTCTCGGTGCGAGCTTCAAGATAGCCACTCATCGCCGACTTCAGCCCAACTGCCAACTGCGGCCCGAGGTCACTTTGCAACTTCCAAGCAGGTTTCTCGAGCGTGCCGGAGAGCTCGACCGTTGCTTCGACTTTTTCGAGCGAGTTGAGCGATTCTTGCAGAGCAAGTTGCAACTGTTGGTCTTTAATCTTGCCCACCGAGGCCCCCAGTTGCACGTCGCTTTGATTCCACAAGATTTGCCCCGAGAGCTGTTCACCCTTGAGGATGACGTTGCCCTCAAGTTTCGCCGGACCTCCGGCAACGGAAACGGCCAGCTTTTCTGGCCTGCCGAGTGTCCGGCTAGGAATCGCCAGTTGCGGACAGTCGAACGTAAGGGTGTCGATCGCTTGTACTCCGCGACGATCAACGACGACCTTCATGTTGCAGGCAACGGCACCGCTTCCTGTGAGGTTGAGCTGCATTGGATCCGCAAACAATCGTGGATGAGAGCTTGCCCCGGTCAGCGACCCCACGAGCAGCAACGGCTCACCGCCGATCGAGGCCTCGCCTGAGAGGCTGACCTTTTCGATCAGCCACTGCGGACGCGGCCGGTCGATATAGGCAACGTCGACTCCGCGGAAGCGTTTGACCTCAGGCTTGTCAGGCGTTAGCTCACGAGCCTTCTTGATCCAATTGACGGCAGTGGCCAGGTAACCGCTGCTTTCCTCTTCGAGCAAGTAGCTGCTGAGCTGATCGCCATCGAGGTCGTCAAGCTTTAGCATCTTGCGAATTGTGGCCTCGTCTTTCTTCCGAGCGGCATCGACGAGTTGCTGATCGGCTTTAATCTGTTGCGGGAGCCCCTGAATCTTCGCCGTCAGGCTCTTCACTTCCTTCTCGGTCGTGCGAAGGTCGGATTCGAGCTGCTGCAGACGCTCCAGATTTCGCAGCGGGTTCGCCTTCACTTCTTTGAAACCTTTCTCGATCTCTTTGCCGCGAACTTGAAGCTCCTTCACGCGGGCTTCGAGCTGCTTATACTCCGCCGGCCAGCGCTCTTCGAGTTCACGTGCCACGCGAGGAGACTCCAACGTCGATTCAAGGTCGGCTTCCAGCTTCTTGCTGAGATTGTCCACCCAAACGTTGCCGTATTCGCTGGCGGCTGCAAATGCTGGGTCGAGAACCGAGGGTCCTGCTTCCTCTTCAAGCGTCTCCTCAGGTTCTTCCAAGGCACCCTCGGTTTCGCGGGGCGTGTCAAACTTCAGCCCCGTGATGCTGCCGTCGGTGATAACCAGCCGCTTGTGAAGCAGCGAAGCCATGTCGATCTCAAAGTTGGCTTCCTCAGCTTCGGCTAGGTTATTGAAAGTTTTGCTTGGATTCGCGCCGGCTAAGCCGCGCAGGGTTAGGCGGCCTTGGCGGAGTTCGGTCTCTAGCTCAGCGATTTCTACTTTAGCTCCGAGCGCAGACTCGCCGCTGGTGATGATCGCCCAACGCAGTACGCCGTCCAGACAGAAACGCACCGTGAGTACCACGATCAACAGAATCGCCAGTCGTGGCAACACATACTTCCAACGGAGTATTTTCTTCATGTCACTTCGCTTCCAAAGTAGAAACGCAAGAACTGAAAACTGAAAACTGAAAACTTCAAACTGGAAACTCTATTGCATCCCCCACGACGCACCGATCTCAGCACCACGCAACCAGCGAATGATGCGGTAGCCCATCAGCCATCGACTCACCTTCGGTTGGACCTTCTCACCGAGGAACCAGCCCACGCGGTAAGCCGGATACGCTAGATAGATGCCAATCAATAGCTGACCCATGACCACCGTGTTGTTGAAGCCGATCCACGGACCGAGTGGTTGCTGATAGAGCCACGCAAAGCTACGTCGTAACGGTTCGGCCAGCAGGACGATTTCACCAATGCGATGCGCTAGCGGATCGCAGAGTGGGGCTAGTAGCGTAAACACACCGACGGCCATCATGCCTGCTGAAAGGTTCACCCTTAGCGAACAAAGCAGGACCCCCAGGCTCAAAGCAATCAAGTTGCCCTTTGGCGTAAGCCCAATAATGACACCGAGCACGATCGCCCACGCGACTTGGCGTGGAGAATCATTCGATGTGAGCGCCTGAGCCAATTGGCGCACCGGTTTGAGGAGGAATCCAAGCATATTGCTACGATCCAAATAGACATTTCGAAATGCAGAGAAAAGTTTGCGGTTGGGAAAAGTATCGGACGCTCAGCCTCCGGGTCTACACCAGAAGCACCTCGGCTGCTAGCAGGCGATGTCCAGTACCTATGTCGGATGCTAGAATTGGGTAATGACTAATGAGACTGGCGAAAACAGGGAGGAAGAGACTGCTAGCAACCGGCGGCCTCTCATCATTCTTGCGCTGATTGCCACAGCAATGCTTGGTTATCTGTTCCTAGATTGGCAAACGGCCCTGCCGCCTGAGGCCGTGAAGCAAGCCACGTTTGTCGGTCGCCAATCCTGCGTGAAGTGTCATCAAGAAGAAGCGCGGGCTTATCACGGATCGCACCACGACCGGGCCATGGAGCTTGCCAACGAGGAGACGATCCTCGGCGACTTCGACGATGCCGAATTCACATGGCTGGGCGTCACGACAAAAATGTTCCGTCGCGACGGCAAGTACTTCATGAATGCTGAAGGCCCTGATGGCGAGATGCACGACTATGAAATCGAGTGGACCTTCGGCATCGATCCGCTCCAGCAGTATATGACCGAGTTCCCCGATGGCCGTGTGCAAGTTTTGCCAGCAAGTTGGGACGTCCATCGTAAAGAGTGGTTCGCCGTCACTCCGCCTGACGTACCTGATACACGTATCGAACACGACGATCCGTTGCACTGGACCGGCATCGCGCAGAACTGGAACACCATGTGCGCTGATTGCCACTCGACGAATCTGCAAAAGAACTACGATCTGGCGACAGATACTTATAGTACGGACTACTCCGAAATCGACGTCAGTTGCGAAGCCTGCCACGGCCCTGGCAGCGTGCATGTTGAACTAGCTGAATCGAGCAGCGTTTTCTGGGATCGTAGGCACGGTTACGGGCTCTCGAACGAACTGAAGAAGGTCAGCAACACGAAGCAAGTGGAAACCTGCGCGCCCTGTCATTCTCGTCGAGCGGCTATTCATCCGAACTACCACGCAGGCAAGGATTGGTTCGACCACTATCAACCTTCCATGTTGGACGAAGGCCTTTACCACGCCAACGGCCACATCCAGGACGAAGTCTACGTCTATGGATCGTTCATCCAGAGCAAGATGTATCACAAGGACGTCCGCTGCACGGACTGCCACAATCCGCATTCGTTGGAACTGAAGTACGAGGGCAATCAGCTCTGCAACCAGTGCCACCAGCCAGGCAAGTACGATGTCCTCTCGCATCATCACCATCCTGAAGGCCCGGCGACTGAGGGGGGCGGAACCCAGTGCATCAGTTGTCACATGTCCGTGCGGACCTACATGAACATCGATGACCGGCACGACCATAGTTTCCGCGTGCCGCGACCTGATCTGACGGTGGAACTCGGCACCCCCAACGCGTGCAACGACTGTCACACAAAGCCGGACGAAGATGCTGCGTGGGCCGCTGATTGGGTAAAGAAATGGTTCGGCGACGAGCGGCCACCACAGATGGCTGGCAATGAACTAGCAAGCCGGGCTATTTATGCGGGACGTAAGCTGAAGCCTGAGGGAGAAGAACTCCTTCTGGAAGTTGCTGACGACAAGCAAACCTCCGACATTACTCGCGCGACGGCGTTGCAACTCTTGTCAGGTTATCCCACGGAGAAGAGCCGCGAGGTGCGCAAACAGGCCCTTTACGATCGGAGTGAGCTCATTCGCATTGCCGCGACAAGGGCTACGGATCAAACGGATCCGCAAACGCTGCTAAACTCTCTCCGGCGTCAGCTTGAAGATCCTGCGAAGTCCGTGCGAATCGAAGCAGCCAATCGACTGGTTGGATTCCTAGGTAGCCCGGACGATCAGTCCTTGCGTGAGAATCTCGAACAAGCGATTCAAGAGTTTCGCGACAGCCAGAAGTTCAACCTCGATCGTGTTGAAGGGCACCTCAGTCTCGGTCAGCTTGAAGCTCGATTGGGCAACCTGAAGAAGGCCATCAAACATCTACGCGATGCGGTGCGAGTCGCGCCCTACCGGTCGACTTCGCGTAGCATGCTCGTGCAGCTCTTGGAGGCTGCCGACGGAAATGCGGAAGAGATCCGAAGCTTACGCGAGGAAGAAGCTGAACTGCTCTTACGAGACCAGTCACTCTTGCCTGAGGCAGATCATCCCCACTACCGTCGTGGGATGTTGCTCTATCAGCTTGGCCGGATCGATGAGGCGAGTGAAGAACTCGCCGAAGCCGCAAAGCTTGGCCCTGACAACTACCAGAATTGGCTCGCCTTGACGCTCTTGTACGAGAAACAAGAGCGGTGGCGAGAAGCGCTGAAGGCACTACAGCAAATGCAGCGACTCAGACCGAACTCACCGGACGTGAAAAGCCTCTATATCAAGTTCAGCCAACAGATCGAAGGCATCGAAGAGAGGCAAGGTAGCGGGGAGTCACCCGAGCCTGATTCTGCAAACGCCAAACCCGCGGGCTGACGCCTCGCGGCTCGGAAGGATTCAGCACCTGACAAGGCTGTTTCGCTTTCCTTGGCTCCCCTTTGCCCCCATGAGCAGAGCAGCTAAAATATGGAATTCGCACCTTGGCGGTGTAGCTCAGCTGGTTAGAGCAGCGGAATCATAATCCGCGTGTCGGGGGTTCGAGTCCCTCCACCGCTACTTGTGTCTGTGGACGCATCTTCTCGCATATCATCGCGTAACGTCGCACTGTGACTAGGTTTGTGCGAACTCTCTGACGCTATCTTCTGATCGTTTTCGTCGCATCGTTTCGCACTGCTTCGCACGCTAACGCGTCCTAACTGCTGCGCCATGTGCTGCGCCTCTTCTTCATCTCCGACGCGCAGATCGTCGGTACCCGTCGCTTGAAGTTGAGTAGGCGACACAGGATTGAAGATCTCTCCAAGGCGAGAGACGGCTTCCGCTTCCTGCCCAGGGAAGAGGTGTCCGTAGGTGTCCATCGTCAAAGTAATGGTCGAATGCCGCATCACGGTTTGCACCGTTTTGATGTGAACGCCCTGCATGGCCAGCCAGGCACCACAAGTATGTCGAAGACAGTGAAAGTCGAAAGTTTGACCGTCGCTGTTCTCTGCCGCTAAGAAGTCGCTCTGCTCTCGCTTCAGCCTTTCGTTAGGGTCCTTACTCACCGCCTTGATCCATTGCTTTCTTGCAGCTACAAGGTCTTCCCTGAGCATGCGTGCTAGGTAAGTCTCATGCGGGAATGAAAAGACAGGTGCCTTAAGAGTCTTCGTTGCGATTAGGTCCTTCAACTCTGCCGCTAATTCGCTCTGAATGTACTGTCTAGCATTCTTGCGATTCTTCGTTGAGCCAGCGACACAGGTGACATAAGGCTGCTCCAGGTCAAGGAACAGATTGCCACGAGTTAGACTACGCAGCTCATTGGAACGTAAGCCCGTTTGAATCGCCGTACGATAAAGGACCAGTCGTTCCTTGGCTCTCATTCCATATCGCTCAGGCCCTGCGGCAGTGGCTGTCTCAAGCCAGCCCCACTCCTCAGGCAATAGCATTCGTCGTTCGGTTCTTCGATCCCCCTTGGGATTGGGCTTCTTCACGGAAAGCAACGGATCGCGTGGGAGCTTGTGATGGGATGCGAGCCACTTAGTGAAGGCAGTAATAGCATTCAGATGAGCGCCAATTGTCCTCGCCGATCGTGATTTGTCACGGAGATGAGCCGCATAGCGATTGACTCCATCTGCCGTGATGTCTGATGCAACTTCAAATCCAGCAAACTCAGCGATCCAGAGGATGAATTTGAGCGTGCTCTCAATATGCTTGTCAGTGCGGTTTGCGGCGCGAAGCTTGTTCTCATAATCCTCTAAATGAGCCTTGATGGAACGACTTGCCTGCTGGCTGATTTCATCCAGTGCCGAGTCGACAACACCTTCGCGACGCAAAGCCACCTCTGCCTCCAGCTTCCTCGCGATCCGCTCAGCAACCGCCTTGTCGGTAGTCCGAGTCGATTTGCTCCGGCGTTTCCCGGTGTGGTCGTACCATTGCACGTGGTAGGGTCCCTTGGCTTTGGGGCCGCCACGCTTAAAAACTGTTGCCATGTTCTACCTTTCCTTCTTGCTTCGCAGCTCTAATTGAAAGTATTTGGCCAGCTTATCAGCCATATCAAGGCGCAAGCTCCCTTCACCTCTCGCAAATCTCATCAACGACTGTCGCTTCACTCCGGTCTCACGTTCTAATTCCTTGAACGATGCTGGGGAGTCATTGATTTTCCTGCGTAGGACATCGCTCAGTGTGTCGAAGGATCGTTGATTCTTAGGCATGCAATAGTTTTTACATGCCATGCTAGTCAATGTCAAATCGTATTAGTTCCTTGTCATCATTTGGGCGGTATCCAATGAATGCTCCACATCGACGACATGTGGTTCGGATCCAGCCTGGGCGTTCGGGAGCAGGCTCATCTTTCCAGTGAGAGCTGTCGACATGAGACGGGCACCGAGTTTGGTTTTTTACGACGGTAGGATTTGGAGGTTTTTGGTTCCAAGCCGCTTGCAACTCAGCAAGTACATTAGGAGGAGTATACATACCAGTAACATGTTTCTTGTTTAGGGATCCGCTGTCCGCGTAGCGGACGCAAAAGCGGATCCTTATGGTCCCTTATGGGAAATAGGAACTAATAGGTTCCTCAGTAAACGCACCGTAAGTTCCGCAGTGCTTACGAACACATTGGTTCCGCAGTCAACTTATGTGTCGGGTAATGGCAGAACGCTATAGCGGGACGATCCCCGGTTCAAGCCGCCTTGATAGACCACCCTCAACAAGCCTCGTTTCTCTAGGCGTTTAATCGCCTTGGCAGCGCCGCGTACCGAGAGGCCGCCACGTCGGGCAATATCAGCTTGTGAAGTGCGAGCCGTACCGTTGCGAGTATCGCGGTAGAGAATCATCCACACAGCAATATCACCCCGGCAGAGCGTCGCTAGCGTTTCGTCGATGAACTGATTGAGCGTAGCGAAACGGTTGGCGGCTCGCTTGCGGGTTGTCTTAGGCTTGATCTCTGGTTCCCGGCAACTTGTTAGGTTGCGTGTGTCGGTCGATTCCAAGGGGGGCAGCACTTCGCAGCCGTCGAGTTTAGGGGCTTCGCTCATTGCTCGACCCCACTGTTATCGCCGTCGCTGGCCGCTTCGGTCTGATTCCAGAGATTCGCCAGCGCCGCTGTCAACTTACCGTCGGGCTTGGTTGTTGGCGTTGCGGTTGCGGGCGTGAACGATTGCCGCTGGCGGTCGAAATGCAACAGCAGGTCGCGGGGCTCGGTGTGGCGTGCTTTTAAGTGCCGCAGGTGAACTGTCTCCGCATCCTTGGCGTCGGGCGTGAGAATGAACGCATCATCCGCCCCGAACTCCAGCTCGCTACTCTCTCGGAAGCTGGCCAGCGACAACGAATCCCCCGCATAGCTACTGCGGCCTTGCCGATCCTTCTGACGACTGACCGCCGCGACGACGATCACGGCCAGCCCCGCGTCGGCAAACTGCCGCAGATAGTTCATCGTGGCATCGACACTGCCGCGGCGGTCGTTGTGCTGCCCCGGTGGTGTAATGCGTTGGATGTAGTCGAGCGTCAATACGTCCGCCCCGAACGCATCACACGCGGCAGCAATGTTGGCCAGGTCGAACGGCGGACGCACGAAACAAAGTCGGTCGGCTATCGCTTCGAGCGTGTTCAACGCTTGGTCGAGCCGATCTGCATGTTGGCCGTCGAGCTTGCGATAGCGAATCGATTCCGCATCGATCCCCGAAAGCCTTGCCAGTTGCCGGTCGAGTAGCACGCTAGGCGGCATCTCGATGTTGCACACGCACCAGCGTAATTCGGGATTCAATCGCAGCCCGTCAATCACGCATTGCATCGTGAACGCGGTTTTCCCTGCCCCCGGTGCTCCGCCGAATAGCGTCACCAGTTTGGGCCCTAGTTCGATGCGAGCCAGTTCCGCGTCGCCCACTGGATACAGCGTGGGCGGTTGCCCGGTCAGCACGTCGTCACGCCAGGTTGAAAACACGTCGGACGCGCTTTGCCACTTTCCACTGTTTTGGTCGATGCTGTTCATGGCGTTCCCCCTTCGACTATGACGCGATTCAATCCGCAGTCGATCTGTCGTCGCACTTCACTAGGTGAAAGCCCCGAATCGAGTGCCGATTCCGTCAGCAACGCATGGGCTAACGCACCAGGGCAACGGAACTCCGCCAGGTTTGCCGCCGCACTGAACAGCAAGCGGTGCCGGTCGCCTACGGTCGCCCCGTTGCGTAAGAATTCCAACGTCGCACGGTTGAGCGTCGCATCGCTGGCACCGCTGGCGAGTGCTTGTTGACGTTGCCGCATCGCTTCCCGTTCGTTTGCGACTTGGTGGGCGGCTTGCTGCCAGTCGCTCATAGCGGTTTGATTCTTGGCGACTAAATTTGTCGGCAGCTCGAACGGTTCGGGCGTCTCGGCATACTGTGCGATGCGCCCCGTTGCCAAGTGCAACAGTTCCTCGAACTGGAAACGCCGCTTGTGCAGCCCTGTTTTCGGGTGGCGGCTATTGGGGGCTCGGAAGGCGCGCACGCAATCGTAAACGCCGCTGTCGATCTCGATTCCTGCCAAAGTCGCAACGTGCTCGGCAAACTGTCGGGCGATACGATGAAACAACGCGGACCCGTCAGGAGTGAACAACGCCGTTGGTAGTCCGACGTGAAACCCCTTGGAGCCGCTGAAGAAAATCAGCAGGGCATCGTCGTCGAGCCGGTAGCGTTCGATCAGTACCGCGCAGAGCGACTTAGCAGCTTTGTGGGCGTGTTCCAGATCGTCGGCGGCATCAATATCGAACCAGAGCCAGGGCGTCCAGCACGGCCCGCTATAGCCCTTGGTAGTTCCGGTGGTCGTCAAGTGTTCGCGGAACGCCTCGCCAAACGTGAACGCAGACAAGTACGCTTCTCGCCCCACTTCGGCGCGTGCGTCGCATTGGCAATAGGCCGAGAAAGCGGCTGGCCAATCGACCAGCCGCCGCTCGCTGCGACAATCTCCAAGAATGCGAAAACCATAGTGGTGAGTTTCGTTGCTCATTGGTCGCCCCCTTCAGCTTGCAGTTTCGCTGCGCCGAAATTGAACGACGTATCCGCGTCGTCGCCTTGGTCGTCGCTACAGTCGTCCGCCGGTGCGAACGGGTCCACTTCCGGCGGATCAATTCCTAGAACCTCGAATAGGGTGACGCGATTGAATTCGCTACCGTCGTCGCCCTTACGCAACGCCAGTTTCACTCGACAACGAATTCCCAACGGCAAGGGTTTTTCGAGCTGTTCTAGAGAAGTAACGCCTAGCTTGTTGAGGTCTCGCTTCGTCATCGGCATGGCTGGTGCTGTTAACCAAAGTTCGTGCCAAAACAAGCGCCCAAAGAACTCCTTGTTATTCTCCTTGCAATCGATGACTCGGAAAGTGAGTCGATATCCCGGAGTGTCGTTGCTTCGGCTGTTGATCAACTCACCGCTGGTAATGTGGGCGACGTACTCACCGCTCGGGATCGCAGCGGTTTCACCTGCTGCTTCCGTAGAATCCCAGGCATTCTTGATTGAATCCAAGCTAGATTGCTGTAAAATATTAGTTAGTTTTCCCATGATTCGTCTCTCCTAAAGGGTCAATTATTGGGTGAATGTGTGTTGAAGGCCTCGGGCGTAGCACCGCCCGGGGCTTTACTCGTGCGGCTCTAGTTTTAGTGCTTTCCTCCCTGCAGTTTGGAATAGATGTAGCGACGAAGGTCCTCAACTGGGTACCGGACTGAACGTCCGATTCTGACGTGAGGGATCTCGCCGCTATTGGTCATCGACCAGAGTTTTCGCTGTGATATCTCAAGCGATTCCGCTGCCTGAGCAGGCTTTAGCAGTATCCGTGTTTGCTGAGAATTTTTCGATTTCATGGGTTTCTCCCGCTTCGAAGAAAAACAACGCTACAGAGCGTGTTCTACGGGAGAATGACCTTGTCCTAAAGCTGAGATTCCTGGAATCTCAGTCGTCTGACAAATGTCAGGCGGCAAGGACAAGCACGGCAAGGCACAAAGTCGCAGAAAAAAATTTCCGTCTGACAAATGTCAGACGGCTTTGTCTTTCTTATACGCTTCAGCCCATTTCTTGATCATTGGGCAGGTTAAGTCGTAGAGGTACTGCGACTCGTTCTGTTTGCGGAATTCGACCTCTTTCCACGACCCATCGGGCAACTTTTCGCGACGCCGTGACATCATTTTCTCGAAAGCTGACTTTCTCGATTCAATGACTCCCAGTTCTTTCATCAAGTTCTGAAGGTTTACGAATCGAGGTGGGGCGTCTGTCCCAGCAGTTGAGGAACCTGTTTGTCCAGCTATGACTTCCTTGGCTTCTGCAGAACTTTGCAAGAGCGTCTGAACGTAGTTTACGGCTTCGGTAGAATAAAGAATTGGATTCGGAAGATAGATCTCACTCTCCGCGTGCCGCTGTTCTCCCTCGCCGCTCCAAATCTTAGCTCCGAGTCTTTGAAAGAGCAGGGCGTACCACCAAGCGGCAGCGTTAGAGTTGAAATCTGGGACATAGTGTTTGAGCTGAGCCTTTAGCTCGATAGGAAGTTTAGCTCCAGCAACCTTTGCACACTCCTTGAAGCGAACTCCCAGTGGGCTTTGTGCGATGGCCCTCGGAATCAACAGTACTTCCCAGCCAAGAGTATATTCGGCACTGCCAGCTGTCAGTGGTAAGGCAAGTGTTGTAAGCACTGTCCATTGCTTGAGGTCGAACGATTCAAAGTCTGGATCCAGCCATTCAATGATTTCGCCATCCCCGGAAGCCAGCGAGCCACGTATTCGACATCCAGCAGGAGTAACCCATTTCAGTTCAAAGTATCTCCCATCTTGCTCCACTAGAAGTTGCTCAAAGTCGTGCAGCAACGCATCGTAAGTATCGGCTTTGTCAGGCATATCTGGATGGTCGGTGCGGTTAGGAGAACCAAATCAACGCCTAAGCCGATGCTGAATACACTGGCGAAGGAACTCGCGGGTAGGCCCGCACGACGTGCCGGAAAACTTCATCAGCTCGCATGCGCACCTCGGTCTCCTCGTAGGCATCAACTGGCAATCCGGTATCGTCGCTGTAAAGGAAGTCGTGAATGGCCAGGCTTACAGCATCTCTAGTCGCTTCCTTTTCTGTCCATTGGTCCACGCGCAGCTTCTCTGCTTTGAGAGTTTCGAGTAACTCCACAGCGACTTGCTTAATGCGTTTAATATCGACGGCAGTCAGGTCATCCTTCTTGAGCAAATCAAAGATTGCCAATGACTCTTCATCCAACCCTTCGCTGACCGCTCGCTGGGCTTCCTCGTCAAGTTCCTGTACTAATTGAAGCAGCGCTTCAAACGTCCGCTCAATAGTGACCTGGTCCTTGTCGCTGTTGTACTCTGCTACCACTTCCTCGTAATGCAGTTGCAAATCAGTGCGCAGTGGATTCTGCTGCAATAACATCGCGAGCCGTTGCTCGACTGCTTGCCTAAGGTTCTGAACCGTTGTTTGCCTTGCTGGTGTACGTGCGAATTCCTGCTTGAGGCGTTCAAAGTCGATTCGGCTAATATCGTACGGCTGCGATACGTCGTCTCGTGCGGAAGGGGTCGTCTCGATCGCTTCGTCGACAACTTTGTGAAGCTGGCGAATGATGTCGCTGATGTCCGCCTGTTCACGATCCTTCATCAATGACTTGTAGACGGCATTGATTGCATCTCGGTCCTCGCGGTAAGCATTGATTCCCTCCACATTGAGGCATGCCTTGAACTTCTTAAACACCACACGGCACATGATTTCGAATCGCTTACGCGACTCGTCATTCTCATTCGCAGCTTCCTTGCAAGCGACGATCGCAGCGGTGATAGCGTATCCGCTACTCTTGATAACTTTCTCTAACGGAGCGTTGCGATCACTGAGATAGGTTTGGACATAGTTGATAGCCTCAGCTAGCTCAGCCAAGAGTTCTTCGTCGGGTCGGGCTGGTTCAATTTCGCCATCATCCTCACCGGTACCCGCACCTGCGAAAGTCGCCAGTGCTTTGCGAAGGTGTCTCAGAATCCCACAGTAATCGACGATCAGACCGTTGTTCTTGTCTTCGTGAATGCGGTTGGCCCTAGCAATCGCCTGCATAAGCGTGTGGGCCTTCAGCGGCTTATCGAGATAGAGCGTTGATAGACTAGGCACGTCGAACCCGGTCAACCACATCGCACAAACAATCGCAACTCGGAACGGATGTTTCTCCTCCTTGAAAGCTTCGTCCAAGTCCATCCGCTGCATTTCACGAAACTCAGGCCTCTCACGCATCGCATCGGGCAGCTCAATGCCTTCTTTCACTAGCCGCCGATGTGGCGTGATATCGAGGCCCCACTTCCTGAAATTATCGACTTCGCCCTGATCTTCGCTGACCACCACCGCTGACCGAGTTTCTTGCATCCAGCTAATCTGCCTTTTCAAGTAAGCCAGTTCTTGCTCATCCGCTGTCTGAGAAAGGCTCTTTTCAAGGGCTGAGATGCGAGCATTCCAGTGCTTCTCAATTAGGGCGTGCATGCGGACGCATGTAACCTTGTCGATGCATACCAACATCGCCTTGCCGGTTTCCCACGCTGTGGAGTAGTGCTGCACAAAGTCCTGAGCAATCTGATCAAGTCGCTTTTCAGCAGTGATCACGTGGTAGTCACGTTTTAGCTCTTGCTCTAGCCGTTGCTGCACGTCGATGTCTTCGGTCTCTAATTCCTCCAACTTCGCCGCGACGCGCTCGTTCAGATCGCCGATAGCCACTCCCAGGTCATCGCCGCGGGCATCATAGTACAGTGGAACCGTCGCGTTATCATCCACTGCCCGCTGGAAATCGTAGGTCGATACATAGCTGCCAAACACTCGTCGGGTAATCTCGTCATCGCCAAACAAAGGAGTGCCGGTAAAGCCCATATAGCTGGCATTCGGCAGGGCGTTACGCATGTTCAGAGCCAAGGTGCCGTACTGCGTCCGATGGGCTTCGTCCGTGATGACAATGATATCGTCTCGCTGGGTGTACCCTTGCTCGGGAGCGACATCCTGATTGAATTTCTGAATCAGAGAAAAGACATAAGCCTTGTGCTGACTCAGCAACTGTCTCAGGCGCGTCCCGCTATCGGCACGGCAGGGGTCGCTATCGTTGTCCACGACACCGCAGCCCGCGAATGTTTTATAGATTTGGTTGTCGAGATCAGTCCGATCCGTCAGCACCACGAAGGTAAAGTTGCCGCCAAGCTTACGACGCACTTTGCGGGTAAACATGACCATCGAGTAGCTCTTTCCGGCTCCCTGCGTGTGCCAGAAAACCCCGAGCTTGCCTTCGCGATCCTCTCGCTCACGGACTGCTTGGACGGCCTGATTGACGCCGAGAAACTGATGGTTGCGAGCCAGGATTTTGATCGTCTTCCCCGGCGAATTGTCGAAAAGGATGAAGTTCTCAACTAGATCGAGAAAGTTTCGCTTCTGACAGACGCCACGCAGCACGGTCTCCATATCGACAACGCCAGGCTCTTGCTCTTCCAGACGCTTCCAGTCGTTGAAGTGCTCCCACTGACTAGTCAGCGAGCCAACCTTTGCCTTCTCTCCGTTTCCGAACATGACCACCGCGTTGTGGTGGAATATATGCGGAATCGTATCCTTGTAGTCTGAAAAGTTCTCTTCAAAGGCTGCTCGCAGATTGCGATGCACTCCTTTGCACTCGATGAACAGCAGTGGGATTCCATTAACGAAGCCGATAATATCCGCCCTCCGGCGGTAGAGGTCTCCACGGACCCACAATTCCCTGACGCACAGAAAGTCATTCTGCTCCGGATCGTCGAAGTCAAACACGCGAAGTCGTCTTTGGACTCGCTCGCCCTTGTCGTCTCGATAGCGAACCTTGACGCCATCGACGAGCAATTCATACTTCTCTCGATTCGCCAAAACGAGGCTTTGTGCTGCCTCAACTTCCACAAGCTGGCGAACGGCATCGTCGTAAGCTTCTTCAGGCAAACGAGGATTCAGATCACGGAGCTTGCCGCGCAACACTCGTTTTAGGACCACTTCCCGATCGGAGTCTCGCCCCAACAGGCCGTCGCTGCCGAAGGTTTCCTGGTTGTACGCATAGACCGATCGCCAGCCGAGCTGATGCTCGAAACACTCCGCGGTCGTCCGCTGTACCAGGTTGTCTTCATCATACCGAGGCATACTTTTCTACTCTAATCAGCGGCTCGGCTAGTCGCCGTTGTTCTCCAGTTGTTTTTCCAGGGCTTGCCGAATCAGTCCCAAGGCGTAGGGAATCTCATCTTCGGTGCTCAGGAACACGTGAACATCGCCATTGCCCCACCTCTTCTTACCTTTGAGGTCCACAGCAATACCCTTGGAGTCCTCGATTTCGTGGAACTTCATGTTTAAGGACAGACGCAAGCGTTTTCTCCGCACCACGACATCGACGAAGTTCGTTTCTGCTTTGTATGCCACGTAGTACTTCAAGAATTCCTCGTTGACGCAATCGTCTAGCGACAGAATCTCCTGTCGCAGCTTATCGAACAGCGGGCGCATCACCGAGCCGTCAGAGAGTCCTTTTTGGTCCTCGATCGTGTAGTGGCTCTTTGTGACCCTCTTCTTGGGGCGATAAGCGTCGAGTGTCTCTTCAGGTAATTTCGGCGAAATCCAAACCTGCTGAGCAATCTTTGCTAAGCGGTCCGCTCGCTCACGAATCGTCGATTCATTCCAATCGTCAAGCACGCCCAGCCCTTCGTTGACTTTGAGTGGGCTCTGCTTAAAGCCTCCCTTCATATCTCGCTTTTCCGCGAACGACTTCGCTCCGTACTCTGAGTTGTATCCTGTCAGGGTGAGGTTTCCCAAAGTATGCAAGTATTCTTCTTGGATACGCTCCCACTCAGGTCCCAGCGACTCGCACCATTGGGGTGTCAATTGATCCTTCTGTGGCATGATGTGCTCGATGGTGTAGTCTGCGACGTGCACTTGCTCTTTACGCTCGAAGTTTTCCAGGCGACGCAGCCAGAAGCTACGGCTGCGAAAGTTGTAGAGGTCTCTCACCTGAATTTCTCGTCGGAACTCTTCATCGCGTGGAAAGCGACGGTAAGAAGGCAACAGCAAGAACTGTGCGAGAATGCTCTCCAGATAGTTGGTTTTATCGAGCGACCGATGGAACGTGCCGAAGGTTTTATTCATTGAGTTGGTTGGAATATTGCAGACTGCCCGTCGGAATGCGTAGCTTTCCACAAGCCGCACGACCTTCTCCATCTCATCTTCTGAGAGCAGCCCCTCCTTGAAGTCATGATAGACCTCAAGAAGGAAAGGATAGGCAACGTCGACCTTCAAAGCACGTAGGTCACTCAGCGCTTTTCCAACCTTGGTTTTTCCTTCAGGTCGCAGCACCATCTCGCAGTAGTAGTCAGCAAAAGTGTGAATGTCGGCGACCATCGCTTCCACGCCCGCCTCGACAACTTCTCTACGATTCGCATGGAGACGGAATGCTTCGTAGACGTTCTTTAGCTTTGGGATTTCCCCCGTCTTCACGGTGAGATAGTTGCGCATGAACGCGTCGAAAAACTCGCCGTACGCCTCTTGGCCGAAGGCCACTTCCATCGGTCGCCAGTGGTCGTTGTAAAGTTCAGTTTGCTGCTGCGGTGGGAGCCCCATCAGAACATAGTTGCGGATCAAGTCCGCCTGGCTTAGTTCCTTGCCAGTTGAGTTCATGCTCTCAAAAATGAGCTGCGGATTGTCAAGCTTTCGATCGAGAGCGACGTCGACGACCACCAGCTTAGCCAAGCCCTGCCAGAGGTCAGTAACATCGCCTAGCTTATCGATCTTATCCAAAAACAACTCGAAGTTTTCTTGAACTCGCACTGAGTGTTTCGTTGGGGGTGGCTTTTGATCGACTAGTGCCAACAGCGTGGACTTGTCATTCTGAGTAAGGATCAGCTTGTAGCCGAGTTCACCGTCTTCTTCCGGATTGAGCAGATAGTAGTTTCTCAGTTTCTTTGCGGAGAAGCCCGCTAGTCGGTCCTCGCTCGAAATGTGCCTTGCTAGCGCTTCTAGTATTAGGGTTACGGTAGTGAGCCGCTGCTGGCCATCGATGACCAACAATTGGGATTGGGTTGTTACCGTATAGAGGCCTTGTTCGATGTAAACGATCGATCCTACGAAGTGCGCGGGCACATGGTCATTGCGACCCGTTCGCAGAATATCTTCCCACAACTGCTCGCATTGTGATTCGGTCCAGGAGTACGTCCGCTGGTAAATGGGAATAATGAACTGCGGTGACTTCTTAAGGAAATCGAGTAGTTTTGTCGCAGTGGCTTTCATGCTTCTCTCTTTGGATTCATCCCTTTAATGCTCAATGCAAGACTTGAAAATGCCATCTACGACTTTGTCACTGGTTGTGAGGGAGTGATCGACGCAGGTGTCTGTGAGTTTGAAAACCAATGCTCTCTAGCAGCCAAGGGGGGCGAAAATTGCGTATAACCGTCATTTTTTCTCATCTCACGAGGGACTTCTATGTTTGTGTACGGGCTGAGTGTCGAAAGGCATCTTGTGTACGGCAGAACGCATTTTGTCGTACACAAGATGTTTTGTCGCCATTACATTAGGCGCTATGTGTCCGCAGCTCAGAGAACTTTCTTCCCTTCCGCAATGTTGATCAGGTCAGCAAAGGCGTAAATCGCCGGTCGCCTCCCAGACCCCTGGCGGAGAACTCGAATGACGCCCTGATCGGTCAACGCCCTAAGTAAATTGTTCGCCGTGCCACGATTCTCGATGCCACTCAGTTTGGAGAAGTCGCCACTGTTCAGCACCGGACGATTGAAAAAGGCATCGAGTACAGCCGAGGCATACTGCGAATGAGTGGCTTCTACGACCTGGCTCTTCATCGAATCGTAGAGGTCGTGAATTTGCTTCGCTTTGTCGTTGTTGCGAACTGCCTGCACTTCAATCGCTTTTAGGAAAAACTCGATCCAACCCTGCCAGTCCCCGTTATCGGTGATTACTTTCAGTCGATCGCGATACTCTTGGTCGGCTTCGGCCAAGTACTCGCTGAGGTAGAACATGGGCCGTTGCAAGACTTGTTTCTGGTAGAGCAGCAGTGGAATCAGCATTCGTCCCAAACGGCCGTTGCCGTCATTGAAGGGATGGATAATCTCAAACTGGCCATGGACGACCGCCAGTTGCACCAGCGGGTCAGTATCGTCAAGGGCGATGTATTGCTCAAAGTTCTCCAGCGCGTCGAGCATCTTCGCTGGCGAGGGGGGCACAAAGCGGGCCTGGTCGATGGTCTGGCCGGACTTGCCAATCCAGTTTTGCGTGGTGCGAAAGGCACCTGGCGTGCAATCACCGCCCCGCACATTGTCCATGAGTAACTGGTGCAATTCGCGCATCAACGCCAGCGACAGCGGTCGATGCTCAAGCGCCCCTTCTCCGACGAGTAGTGCCTTTCGATAATTGAGCACCTCGTGAATGTCGTCCTGCTTCTCTGGATCGTACTGCTCGCCCGCCTCGTGTTGTAGCACTTCGGTAAGCGACGCCTGCGTGCCCTCAATCCGGGATGAGAGCACCGCTTCCTGGCTAGTCATTGGCGAGAGCAATACCGCCGGATTGATCATGCTGGTGAGCGTGCCATCGTATCGGGCTAGTGGCAACATTGCTCGGCTGCTGAACCGAGCTAGCCGCTCCCAGTTCAATCCGCTCAGGGGCAACAAATCAGGTAGGCAAGGTGACTTACTCATACGGCAATCTCCCCGCTCATTAGCCGCGGCAGCAACAAGTCGCGGGCGACACTGAGGAATTCTGAATGCTTTGTAAGCTGATCGATCTGCTTTTGCACCGCGGCGACAGCTCTTTCGAATAGATCGAGTAGAGTGCTGTTTGGAACCACTACTTTACGACTATGCGCATAGTCGCGATTGAGGCCTGGAACTGCCACATCTGTATTGATGAACTTCGTGTTCAACAAGGCGTAATAGAGGTAGTGACTACAATCTTCAGGCTCGATGAAGTACACGGTATCGATCGGATGAAAATCACTGCTACTCCAAAACACACTCCCTACATTGCCTTTCCGACCAACGATAATTCCTGGTCCCTTGACTAGTGCCTTGGTGTGAGTGCCAACAATTCCGCTAGACCCAAAGACAGGAAACTCGCCGGGGATACGGCTTTCCTTTTTCAATGCCTTACCATAGTGAAACGGGGCAATATCCTTCAGCGGCTTCCGCTCCCACCCCTCCGGCACACCGTCTTTGATCTTCACGTGCTCATGCCCGGGGAAGCGGAGGTGGACGAACCACTCCTTGTACAGCAGCCGCGCCGACTGCTCCAACAACGCAATCCGCCGCCGGTTGTTCTCGATGAGATTGTCGTAGGCGGAGAGGATGTCCGCGATGCGCGATTGAACAGCAATATTTGGGATCGGGAACTTTAGGGAGAGCAACTTTGACTGGCTCAGGTTATCCTGCGCGGCACCCTGCGTGAACTGTTTGAAACGCTTCTGAAGTAATGCGTCAAAGAGGTACTTGATAAAACGGCCGTCTGCTTCTTTGTCATTGGGTTGAAAACCTATAACACTGTCCGGAAAGCACGCGTCAATACCTAGAATCGCTGTGTCGGCGATGTTCGCCGCAATCGTGATGCAAAGTGTGCCGGCTGGCCATAGCCGACTCTGTGCCAGTCCCGCCTCGCTGTAGGTTTGCGAATAGCGGGAGAGAGTTAGACCAGCATGCTTTATGTCGCCAGTTTGTACAAACGGGTAAGGGCCCCCGTACAGATGTGCAGCATCGCGGGGCCGATGACGTGAACGTCCCCTGCTGACGTATCCTAATTCGTCGAGACTCCTTGATGCCCAATTCATAGCTGCGAAACCTCAACACAGCCACCATTGGCGTACCAGGTGTAACTAACACCTTCTGCTCTGAGATTCAAATACACTCCAAGCTTGAATCGGAAATCTCCTTGATCGGTAGTGGCCCCCTTTAGTTTTCTGTCGTCGTCATCATTAGCCAACACTGGCTGATTCTTCTTCAGTTCAACAATTAGGAGATTGTGATCGTTGCTTTGCCTTCTATGAACGATAATGTCAGGACGCTTCCCTTCCTCTTCGGGGACTAAGCGTTTCACCTCATTCATGTTTTTATTGTATTCAATGTCTACGTGGTAACTGTGCTTGCAGCGGTGACCCATCCCTTCAGCGATGTAGCTAGCTAAGTGATGAGAAATAGCGACTTCGTGCACGCCTCTTTCAATCAGAGAGTCATCGTTCTTATACAATTGATCCACGGCATCGCGTACCAATCCCATTAGCTCTTGCTGATTCATACCCCCAACTCCTCGAAGTTCTTTTTGATCCTCGCCGCCAATTCGACGGCTTCGGAGTTCAGATCGTTCAGCTCAACGTGAATCTCCCGTAGGGCGTCTTCAAAATCAAAGTCCTCGTCCACTTCCTCGGGGGCGACGCCCACGTAGCGTCCGGGGGTGAGGCTCCAGTCGTTGGCTTCGAGTTCCGACTTGTCGACTAACTTCACGAGACCTTCCACATCGCAGAGCTTGGCGTCGGGGAAGCGTTCGACCAGCCAGTGGGCCTGTCGCCAGAAGTAGCGGACTTGCTTGAGCGACTCGACGGCAAGCTGCCGAGTGGCGTCCGCCTGTTTGCGGGCCGTGTTGATTTCGCTTCGCGGCCAAAGGTCGTTTGCCTTGGCGTCGCAATCGCCTTCGCAAGTTTCGATCAGCCGAGCAGAAAGCTTGTACAGCAAGTCCGCCTGCTTCACCAGCCCGCGGCTCGACTCGGCGAGCGGCTCCGACTTTTCGGTGAGCTTCTTGAGCGCCGCCGCACTGTCGGGGGCCTGCTCCCACTGCTTCGCTAGTTTCTCAAGATCATCGTGGAACGCGGTTGAGTCGCTTGCGAATAGCTTTTGCTCTTTCTCCAGTTCTTTGAGCGTCTCCGCATGGGGGCCTTCCTTGGAGAGCGTCTCCAAGAACGGCTGCATCAGACTGTGAAGCTCAGCAAGGGCACGCTCGAAATCGGGCAACGGGTGTAGTGGGTCCTCGTCGTCCGGCTCCCATTGGAAGCAGCCAAAGCCCTCCTCGATCATCCGACCCAGGTATCCCGACCACAACTCCAGGAAACGCGATTGCTCATCGCGGTACAGCCACACAATCGCCAGCAAGTTCTGCTCTTGCTCAGGGCTGAAGTCGTAAATCTTCCGCGTGACTTTGCGATACACATTGCGGGCGTCAATCATCAGCACCTTGTCTTGGTGCTTGGCGGGCTTGTCGCGGTTGAGGAACCACAGCTCGCAGGGGACACTCCGCGTGTAGAAGAAGTTGCTGCGGATGGCGATCATCAGATCGACATCGCCCGTTTCCACGAGCTTCTGCCGCACCTTCGCCTCATCCCGCCCGGCACTACTCGCCTGGGAAGACATGACAAACCCGGCCCGCCCCCGCTCGCTCAGGTAGGAATAAAAGTAGCTGATCCAGACGTAGTTGCCGTTAGAGACTCGCTTCTCTTTGTTCACGCCGGGTAGGCCAAAGGGCAGCCGCGGGTCGGCCTTGATCTTCTCCGCATCGATCTCGTCGACATTGAACGGCGGGTTGGCCATCACATAGTCCGCCTTGCCCACCAGCTCGTGCGGCGCTTCGTAGTAGGTGATCGCCTTCTGAATGTCACCTTCCAGGCCGTGGACCGCCAGGTTCATCTTGGCGAGCCGGATGGTCGTACCGTTTTTTTCCAGCCCGCGAAAGGTGAGCCGCTCGGTCGGGTTTTCGCCTTGCTCTTCGACGATGCGAGCACTTTGCACAAACATCCCGCCACTGCCACAGGCCGGATCGAGCACGGTCCCACCGGTCGGTTCGAGAACGTGGGCAATCAGGGAGACGATCGAAATAGGCGTGAAGAACTCACCCCCATCATGTGCCTTCTGGTCAGCGAACTGTGTGAGGAAATACTCGTAGATGCGACCGAAAACATCACCGGAGACTTTCTTCAGCTCATCAGGATTGAGCGTCCGCAAGAGTCGCCCGAGGACCTCGTTGTCCAGTTCTTGGTAGTCCTGCTTCGGGAGGCTGCCGCGCAGGCTGGTGTAGTCCTGTTCGATCGAGTCCATCGCCTCGATAATGGCCCGGGCCCGATCTGCGTCGTCGGGCAACCCCACCAAGTAATCGAATTGAGCTTTCGGGCTCAAAAAGATCGCACTCTTTTGGGAAAAGTCGCCCTTTTCGAGTTCCCGCTTTTTCCCTCCGCGCGAAGGCAAGTTGGCCTCGATCTCGTCTTTGACTTTCAAGAAACGGCTGTAGGCATGCCGGAGAAAGACGAGCCCCATCACGGGGAAGAAGTATTCGTTGCTAGCGTAGTTGGAGTTGGAGCGGAGCTGATCAGCAGCGGACCAAAGGCGTTTCTCGATCGCTTCAATGTGTTCAAGTTGGGGCATAGCTGCTCGTCAGAAGAGTCGTGCGTTTCGATTCCGTAAGCTGCCGCTACTTGCATGACTGTGCGGCCAGATGCCCCAGTGTACCGAACGGCACCAAGTCGAGAAAGCAATCCTCAGGCGATCTTAGTGCAATCACCCCAGGGTCCCTGACATCGGTGTTCGCTAGAATACGACAAACCGATTCAGTCTTCCACGTTTGCCTTTCACCCTCTCGAATGCTCGCGACGGTTCTCTTTTCGAGCTGAGGGAACCTGAACTTTTCAGTTACACGTGCTGAAATTTCTCTTTCGACACGTCTCAGCTTCGTGCGACGGGAAAAACGGCTACAAAATTTTTTCACCGCGTGCATGTCGGGGGCTATCTAGAGCATGATTTTGGGCCGCATTGTCGCGCAATCCGCTGCCGTTTATGTGTCCTTTTGAATCGGAAATCCGACTAAACAATTCACTCTGTAAAGTACACAAAAGCGTCCCGCTCTTGAGATACTTGGGGGCTATTAGGTATGAAAAGACCCCGAAAAGCGGTCACAACCAGGTCTTGATGATGCCCATTTGTAAATCGAAATGTGCACATAAACGTACTTGAATGCGATGCGGCTGAAATCGACGTTTCAAACAGTTTTGGTCCCAATCTGCATCGTCAAGAACTAGGGGGCAAAAAATTGGGAGCTGCGATTGAGAAGTCGCTTCGCGCAATTATGAGCCGGGAGATAGCTGCCTATCTTACCAAAGAAATTCGGCTCCGTATGCCAAGCCGAGATAGCTAGGGACCCACAGTGAGCACCGGGTGGGGCGGTAAACTTTCTGGAAAGCGTGGGGCCCCTCGGAAGATAATTTTGACGACTCGCCCTCATGCCTTGGTTAAGACAGGCATTGCGTTGAGGTCCCACACGATAATATGGTACTGAACGGCAGTCCGTCGGTCCCGCTGCAATCGGCCTGATACGGACAAACATCCCTCGTAAGGCACACCTGGAGAGTTGCGCTGGTTTAAGACAAGCCGGATAGCACCACCGAAACAGGCCTACCGGCGTCTACGACGTCTCGCAGAGTGCCTCGCCAATGAGTGGTCCCATCGATTTGCAGTACTGATCGAGAAACCGCTTACCAGCATTGCGAGCGCCGCATGGATAGGCAGGTGCTGGCTTTCTATGCCTGCGAAGCTGTTCGCGGAGGCCGTCCACGCATGCAGTTTCTTGACGAATTTCTTCGTCGCCTTTAATAGCGGCATTGCTAGGAAAAAATAGCTGAGTATCGCTCCCTACACACTCTTCTAATACACGAACAATTCGAGGTTCGTCCAAATCGGGCTTGTAGCTATCTCCCCAGCCGAATACTACAAATCGAAGGCGCTCTTTGCCGCGGGGGAGGTGGGGGACATCGTCAGTGTCCTTTTTCGATTTAACGAGTTCTCTCCACATTCCTAAGGCACAGCCTGCGTTCAGAGCGTCCCTAATGTACGCAAGGTTCAGAATCTGGATATAGGCATGCTTCTTTAGTTCATTTTCTACCGCTTTGCTTTTAGCATGCACTACCCCCAAGGCGTGGTCGAGCACCTTTTCCAAGTGTGGGAGTAGCCTCTCATCGTTGTATGTAAGAGCACCCCAGGGCGCACTCTTACTTCTCTCCTCTATTGGCTTAGCGGTACCTGGATTGATCAAGAAGAAGGCTCCGACACAGTGACCAAACTCTTCGTCGATGTTTACGCTTTGTTGGTCAAAATACATTCTCGTATCCGAGCGTCGCTCGAAGCTAATGCTCATTTTTTCGGTTTGAAAGGCACCAAAGACACGAGCCATCTGCAAACTCTCCAATGAACCATCGGTGTGTAGCGCGCCTGCATTGGCAGTCTGCGGGGCGAAGACGAGCATGTATTGTAGCAGTGCAATAAGCAGTTTCCTCAGTTCTGCTTACGAGTTCTAGCGGCCCGCAGATCTAGGCGTCACGACAGGGAGCACTTTCAAGCGATTTGAGAATAATGAGAACGCTTCCCGCCTTTTCACGTCGATCGCACCATCGCCATGATCCCGGCTTTGACAGCATTAGGCAGGTCCGACCACTTCTCGATGACACTCTGCAACTCGGGGTCTATGGGGGCAATTTCTCGTACAACTGCTGCGCCATGTGCTGCGCTTGCCTCAAAATCTTCGTCTTTCCCCTGGTTTAAGCCACTATTCAGCGGAATCATAATCCGCGTGTCGGGGGTTCGAGTCCCTCCACCGCTACTTGCGTCTGTGGACGCAATTTCTTGGCGTTGTCTCTCACGCTCCGGCAGTGATTTGTGCGCTTCAACGCTGTTCTCTGCTGCCTGGGCTTCTTTCTAGCAGCGCAGTTTCCCATTGGAAGTGATGGATTGAATCGATTGTATGGATTGCGTGAACTGCAAGTAGATTGCAAGGTCGTGGAGGCAAGCTACCTTTTCAGAGCTAGCCCGCAAGCAACCTGAAGATGCCCCCATGAAGACTCGGCTCCGACCTCTATCGCACGATTCGTCTCCGCAGCCGATCGATGCTGCGCGCTCAGCCGAAGAGTCTTTGCTTGCCTTGGAAGCCGGTTTGAGAGAAGTGACGTCCCCAAATGTGGAGCAAGCCTCAGAGGCGAAGCAGGTTAACATTGCCCATGTGCCCTCAAAGCGTCCCGTTGCGCGAATTGTCATTGCGTCAATTTTGGCGATGGGCTTGCTCGCTGCCGGATACGTGGTTTGGTCGTGCTTCTTTCGGTTCAGCGCTCACGGAGTCGTGGTGGCTCACTCTGCTGAACTGACTGCACCATGGGCGGGTTGGATCACAGAAGTTCACATCAGATCAGGCCAGTCTGTGCAGCAGGGCGATCTCCTAGCTACCGTCGTGAACCCCGATCTTGATGCATCTGCAGAAGCGCTGGAAGACCAGCTTCGCATGGCTCAGGCAGAATTGAATGGGGAAGAAGCTCGTTTGAGGGCAAGCTTTCTCGCTCGACAAGACCAATATCTGCAACTGAGATCACAGTATCTTGAGCTGCAAGGAAGGCTGGGAACGGAGACGGCAAAGAGCGAAGAATTTCTTGCAAACCGAAGTCGATTAGAGCCGCTTCTTGATTCTTCGATCGTAAGCGAACAACGAATCGAATCCTTGCGCTCTCGCCACGAGGGGAGTCGCTCACGCGCCGCTGCTTTGCAGAGCATGATCTCCACGCTGGAGAAACGCCTGGAACAGGCTCCGTCACAGGAATACGACGCTGCTTTGCTCGGCCCCATAGAAGCTAAGGTCGATCAACTCACAGCGCAACTAGAACGGCTTAGACTGAAACGCGAGCGGGGAGCGATCCGCGCTCCTTTTGCAGGAAAGGTAGTGAGAGTCCACGGACATGTAGGCGAGCCTTGTAGCTTCGAGCGACCGATCATCCAGTTACTTGACACCGGCTCTTTTGAGATCCAAGTCAATGTCGAGGCGGATCGCTTAGTGCAATTTGCCGTCGGAGAGCAAATTGAAGCTTTGGTAGGCAGAGCGCAGTCCGCTGTCACTTGTGATATTGAGGCTGTCGGCCCAAAGTACGAAGAGATCGCGCCGCTCGGGACTAATAGTACTGCGAGGCAAAAACTTATTCCTGTCTACCTAAAACTTCCTCAAGATTTGCCAGAGGGTTTGATCTTGCGTGACGGCGAGATCGTTCACATCCCGACCGTGTGGGGGATTTGAGATGAATCTAGAATCAAACCTGCTAGAGGGACGCGTCGAGAACTCAGGAAGTGTCGCCACCAATAGTGGAAGTCTGAAGCCTTGGCATTTACTGCTCGTTGAAGGCGACGTTGTCGATGCAATGAAGACGAAACTTGCCCTGCACGAGCGTTTGCCCGTTGACTCGACACTTCACCACGTCACAGCATTTAGTTCTGCCCTGAGCCATCTAGAAGGCCACGCTGCAGATGCGATTCTCGTAGGATATTCCTTTGTAGAATCGCAAACCGATGCCCCCTTGCAGGAACTTATTCAGAATCCCAGTGGCGTTCCCGTTGTGATCCTCTCAGGCGAGAGTCACACGGATGCGGTGATGCGAGCGGGACGTCTCGGAGCGAGGGACTTTCTCTCGAAAGATCGAGTTACTGGCGAAGCAATTGTTGGGGCACTTCGGCCGATTGTTCTTGGTAGTGAAGGTAAAGCGGAAGGCAACCCTGATGAAAGACGCATGGCGGCACGTCATGATTCAGTGGCTGCCGCGGTCGTGCTACCGATCGATGCTGCCGGCAAGCCAGGCAGCGAGATTCCTGCAAGCGTTGTGAACATCAGCCGGCTAGGTATTGGCGTCCTCGTTGAGCGCGACCCGCAAGACATTCCTGATCTCTGCGTCATCGGAGTGGAGGACCGTAGCGGCAGCTATCACTACGCTTCTGTTGAGTGGCGTAACCGACGGCTTGCCCTCCCAGCAGTGCACTTGGGAGGAAAGTTCCTCACCGGCGAAGACGATCCGCTAGATGCACGTCAACTCACGCCGCAGTTCGATGCGAAACGCTTGCGGTACTCGGCACCCATGGATGCTGAAGTCATACGTGAGTGGAGGTCTGTCGGCGTTCTTCGTTCGTCCGTTGTCGATCGGGTTAAGAGTTGTTCAAAGTGTTATTCACTTCTTAGTTATCGGGATGGTTGTCCCGACTGTGGTTCGTTCGATACGGAGCCTACTCCCCTCATCCACCACTTTGCGTGTGCTCACGTCGCTGCTGCAGAAGAGTTTGGTCTTGGCCAGATTGCTTGCCCAAAGTGCCGTTCCGGCAACCTAGTAGTCGGTGCTGATTACGAGTATCTCGCCGGACCGCGACGGTGCCGCGAGTGTTCGTGGAGCGACTCGGAACTGGTACTCATTGCCGAATGCATGGGCTGTGGCAAGCGCAGTAATTCCCGCGAAACAGTAGAGAAGGACGTTGTGGCCTACTATGTTAATCGACTGGATCCACTGGATTTCATCCCGGACACTCACTGAGTTACTGTTCGTCACGTGGCCTCTGCTGTGCATCGATGGACTGCGCTATGGCCTTTCGACCGTGCTGATGTGTCTCATTGACGCGGTGCGCGACGGCTTGCGCTGGTTGAGCGGAGCTGCGGAGCCGGTGTGCGATTTTCGGCCAGAGATCTGTGTGGTGCTCGCTGGACTAAACGAAGCCGACACGATCGGAGAAACTCTTGCCTCGGTATGGGGTAGCTATTCTCCCATGGAGATTATTGTCGTCGACGATGGTTCGACTGACGGCATGGCTGATGTAGCACAAAAGTTTGCTGAGAGTCACAGAGGGGTTCTTGTTATTCGCAAGCAGACCAGGGGGGGGAAGTCCTCGGCACTGAACTGTGCCCTGCCCTTCGCGAAAGCTCCAATCATCGTTTGCGTCGATACGGACTCGCACCTCGAGCCGGGGGCTATCGCACGTATTGTTCAGCCTTTCCGCGACTCTCAAGTTGGGGCCGTCTCGGGTGCGGTCGTGGCACGCAACGCGAATACTAGCTTGCTCACGCGATTACAGTCCGCGGAATATCTTCGCTCGGTTTTTATTGGTCGGCTACTCAGTTCACGATTGGGAATGCTGAGCATTGTGTCTGGTGCCTTCGGAGCCTATCGTCGGACAGCTTTGGAGCGCACCGGGGGCTGGGATGTCGGTCCGGGTGAAGACGGTGACTTGGTGCTTAGACTTCGTAAGAGTGGGTGGAAGGTAAAGCATGCACCCTACGCACAATGTTTGACAAACCTCCCGACCGCTTGGCGAACCCTATTCAAGCAGCGTCGCCGTTGGGAATGGGCAGCCGTGACATTCGAGTGCAGAAAACACATTGATTTGGCCAACATTAGAAGCCCGGGGTTTCGTCCGTCCAATTTGGCCATCTTGGCGGAGACTTGGTTCTTTCGCATCTTTCTCACCTATACAGCGGCAGCGACGACCCTGGTCATGATGGTAGTTAACCCACAGATGCTGTGTTACGTGTTGCTCACGAACTACGTGGTGTACGTTATCTTGGAAATCGCCCAATGGTTGGTCGTGATGTACTACTCACCGAAGCCCGAACGCGACTTCTGGTCCGTGCTCTGCGCGCCGCTACAGCCTGTCTATTTCTTGTTTCTCAAAGCGGCTTCCCTCGTCGCTTACACAGAAGAATTCCTCTGGCGTCGCTCCTATCGCGACACGTTCGTTCCAACTCATGTGAGTCAGAAGACTTGGCAATGGTGAGTGACGCGCCTTTTTGATCCCTCGATGGATTGTCGCAAGCCAACCCTTAAGATCGTTATCTGTGGTTACACTAGTCGTGGCAAGTCACTCGACCGGAATCTTGAGCAGATCGTTGGTGGATCATCGATGATATTCCTGCTTGGGCGAGCTGAGCTTTGAGTTTCCCATACTCGGTCTGCAGTCAAAGGTACTGAATACGAAGGGTATCTGCGTTTTTCTTGGGAAGTGCACTCCCTTGGTTGGCGGCGTGCCATTCTGTATCGTAGGGTTCCCTATAGCGTGTCTCTCACGCAGATAACTAGCCCGAAGCAGCCTTGTCACTATGCGGATTACTCTTCTCAATCAGTACTATACTCCCGATCTCGCTCCGACGGCTCACCTGTCAGCTTCTTTGGCAGAGCATCGCGCTGCTTTGGGCGACGAAGTCCGTGTTCTGACTAGTCGTGGCGGGTATGTCGATGCGTCGGATGTGGCGGCTTCAGAGTCTTCGGGCAATCTGAAAGTCTCCAGGCTTTGGACTCCTCGCTTTGGAAAAAAGTATGCCTTGCTGCGGATCATGGATTACGCGGCGTTCTACCTCCAGACGCTGCTGCGAATGATCTTCATGAAGCGGCAGGATGTGATCATTACGCTCACGACGCCCCCGTTGATTGGGCTGACGGCGGTCGCTCATCGAATCCTCCATCCGAGCACGAAGATCATTCTTTGGAACATGGACTGTTATCCCGATGTGCTTGAGCAAGTCGACATGGTGAAATCGGGCGGCATCGCAAGTCGCTTGTTGCGTTTCCTCGTGCGGCTTCAGTTTCGTTGGGTTGATCATTTGGTTACCCTCGACGAAGCAATGAGCGATCTGCTGCTTCGGCAATACGAACCTTCAAAGCGTAAGCTACCGACGACCGTTATTCCCAATTGGGAACGCAGCAGCCTGTTTCCCAAGGACGAACAGTATTCCCCTTGGACGCCGAATGACTCGGAAGCGTTTCGCGATAAATTCGTCGTTCTCTATTTGGGTAATACCGGGTATGGGCATGAGTTTGAAACCGTAGTGCAAGCGGCGGAACAATTACGTGGGGATGCTCTCGTCTTCCTGTTTGTTGGTGGAGGCAAGCGGTGGCAGATGCTGGAGGAAGCCAAACGAGAGAAGAACCTCGACAATTTCATTCTGCATGGTTACGTTCCTAAAGAGGAAACTCCTCAGGTGATGAATTCGTCGGATTGTGCGTTGATTACGCTCTCCGATTCCAGTTTGGGGATTATGAGTCCCAGCAAGATGCACTCAAATCTAGCCTGCGGACTTCCCATTCTTTATTTGGGGCCGCAAGGTAGCAATGTGGATGAAGCCATTGAAACCTTTGATTGCGGCGAAAGCGTGCGGCATGGCGAGGTCGATCAAGTGGTTGCTTTTTTGCGTCGTTGCGTTTCTGATGACGAGTATCGGATGCAGCTCAAGTCTAATGCTCGAAAAGCTTTCGATAGTCGATACTGCGATGACAAGACCCTGCCAATGTTCGATGCGATCATTGAAGAATTGGTCCAGCAGTAGTCCGTTGCGTTAAGTTTTCTCCCCGAGGTCGATTTTCATGTGCGCTAAAAGATTTTCACTTGCGTCACTCTTGGTTCTGTTCTGTTGCGATTCGATCAGTTACGCCGCTGAGGCAACGGCGACGAAGGAAGCTAAGACCAAGAAGCCTGTTGTGCTCAAGGTGGGTGACGCGGCTCCGAAGTTTGCAGGCGTGACAGATCGGGGGAAGAAGTGGAAGTCTGAGGACCATGTTGGTAAGAAAATCTTAGTCGTCTATTTCTATCCGGCTGATATGACGGGCGGATGTACGAAACAGGCTTGTAGTTATCGCGATCTCATCAAAACGATGGTGCAGGAGGGAAGTCAGGATGAGCTTCCTATCGAAGTCATCGGAGTCAGTGGTGATTCGGTCGAGAATCACAAGCACTTTCGCGAGGAATACAAGCTGAATTTCACGTTACTGGCCGATCCCAAGGGCGAGATCGCCAAGGCTTTCGGGGTAAGAATGGGTAAGGGAGGAACCGTCAACTGGCAACTCGACGGCATGCCCATCGAGCTCGTCCGCGGCGTTACTACGGGCCGTTGGACGTTTGTTATCGGGCCAGATAAAAGAATCGCTTACAAAAACGAGAAAGTGAAACCGGCAAAGGACGCTGCCCAAGTGATGAAGGTTGTCGCAGGGTTGAAATCGAAGAAGTCGTGAAAAGTAAAAGTATTGAACCACAGAGAGCACGGAGGACACGGAGTTTTGAGCTAGGTTGATCGTGTCTCAGCACCTCCCTCCGTGAACTCCGTGCTCTCTGTGGTAAAAACTAGAAGTCATCCGCTTTGACATACGCCTCTACCAGAGCCTTTTCCCCCTCGGCACCCGGTTTTGAATTACCGTGTTCCATGCCCATCACGCCTTCAAAACCTTTCTTGTGAATGTGGCGGAAGACGTTGCGGTAGTTGATTTCGCCGGTGCCAGGTTCTTTCCGGCCCGGGTTGTCGCCGCATTGGAAGTAGCCGATCTCGCTCCAGGCCATGTCAATGTTGGGGATGAGGTTCCCTTCTTGAATCTGCTGGTGGTAAATGTCGAAGAGGATCTTGCATGAAGGGCTGTCGACCGCACGGCAGATTTCGTAGGCCTGGGGAATCTTGTTCAGGAACAAGCCCGGATGATTCGCCCACCAGTTTAAGGGCTCGAGGACCATCACCAGATTGTGCGGCTCGAGGATCTCGCAGCATTGCCTGAGGAGGTCAACGCAGTGGGCCGTTTGGTAGCCCGGCTCAAGGCGGATGTTCACCTTGTCCGTGACGACGGTCATCCACTTGGCGTTCACCCGCTTGGCGACTTCGATGCTGTCGCGAATGTCTTTCAGGACTTTCTCCCGCTCACCCTTGTTCGTGCCCGTGAACGAAACGGCGTTGAAGTCGCCATGGGCGACGAACACGCCCATCGTCATACCGTTGTCCTGCATGATCTTGGCGGCCTGCTCTTGCACCTCGACCGATCGCTTCTTCATGCCGTTGTCTTCCCAGGCGGTGAAACCCAAGTCGGCTGCGTAACGAAGCTGGGCGAGGTAATCGTCGCCCGCTGAGTGCTTGAATTGCCCCGGATGGGGAGCGTACTTTAGATTGAAATTGTTCTTCATGGTGGCTTCAGAACCTGCAGCTTTCGCTGAGGGCTGCTGGGCTTGCAATTGAGAAGTCGTTAGAGAGGCCAAACCAACACTCGCGGCGGCCAGGCCTGTCGATTTTAAGAGTTCGCGTCGATGCATGGGAAGAGTTTTCAGTTGTCAGTGTTCAGTTTTCAGTAAGCGTCTTCAAGCCGGAAGCGTAATTCTCACGGTTCCCTCTCCTGCTTGCGGGAGAGGGCTAGTGTGAGGGTTTTGCACTTTTGCACCAGATCACGATTCTAACGTGCAAAAGTCTGCCCCGGTGTCTTTGGGGTATCGGGCGGTAAGGATGCAGCAGTCAGGGGTTACGGCATTTTGAGCAAATCGGCCGTCCCGACTTTTGCTTTGCAGAAGTCGTCCCGGTGTGCAAAAGTCGCAATGTTTCTCGCTCAAACGATTCACCACAGACCATGTGCGGGCCTCAGCTTACCTTAGCGGCTGGCCTGATTTCAACAAGAATCTCGTGAGAGCAGCGAAGTCCGACGGCGGTTTATCAGCAGGCTTGTAAGGCCTAAGCCGAGAACCAGTAACGCACTCGGCTCGGGCACGATCGAAAATGCAAAGGGAAACGCTTCAGGACCGGTCGGCCCGGCAACCGTGACAACCCCTTCGAAGACAAATGGCGAAGCACTCGTCCGCCGTGCGAACTGAAAATTCGTTTGGGGGCCATCATCGGTTGTGTCCATCCATAGTCGGGTCGCACAGGAATCAAACGGACACGTGTCGCGAAAAGTGGTTCCTGGTGTCGTAATCCACGAGTCAGCAGCCAGAGCCGGAAAGACTTCCAGGAATAGTGGGTTCGGCGGAGCAGTGTCAGATCCAGCTGCGTTATTGTAGATGAACTGAGACCCGACAAGTGAGGTAGAACCTGATGCAAGCGAAACGATGTCGGCGTCTGAGGACAAGAAAAAGTCATAGACACGACTCTTCGGTGAAGGTCCTCCCTCATCGGCGACTTCCTCTGAGGTGACGGGGCGGACCGTTGGGCCAGCGAACGTCACCTCAGCAGCATGCAGGCCGTTGGCTAGGCTTATCGCTAAGCATGTTGCCATGATGAGGTGTCTGAGCATCTTTGCTACCTGTGGCCAGGGTCTCTACCTAGAAGTGACTCCGTCACGACGACGAACACCCAGCATGCCGATCACGCCGAACGCTCCCAGAATCAGGCTGGTGGGTTCCGGTCCGAAGTGAAATCCAAAAGGAATCTCTTCAGGCCCATTCGGACCGGCTACGCGGAAAACGCCTACGAAAGCTCCGCCCAGCCCGCCGCCGATGGTGAGTCGGGCGAAATGAAAATCGTTCTGCGGCCCGTCATCCGTGACGTCGAACCACGAGACATTGTCGTCACCTAATCTTCCACTTGTGATTGCCGTAGAACCGGGAGTTGTGATCCACGAATCGATCTCCAGCAGTTTGAAGACTGGAAAGAATACAGGATTCGGCGGAGCGATATCTGACCCGAGGGGAGGGGCAACATTGAATATCCCGTAGCTGAGTACACGAGCGTCGTCGATACGCAGGATATCGGCGTCGGACGTGAGATAAAAATCCCTTACCAGGTAGTGATCTGGCGGCCCATCGGGAGAAGCCACCTCTTCGGGCGTCACACGTCGGACTCGCTCTGAACGATACGTAACCGTTGCGGCATCAAGGCGCGGCGTGAGTAGGCACACAACGGCAATTAGCATTGGAAAGGGTTTTAGCATCGTCGTCGATCTTTCGAACGGGGGAGGTTAGTTGCCAATTCCACGGCAACGGTTTCCGGCAAAACTTAATAGTCCGATTGCGAACAGTGCCAAACTAGTCGGCTCGGGAAACGGCATGATGGGAGGGCTGAAGATGATGTTGAAGGGGAAGCTCTCGGGGCCGTTTGCGCCAGCCACGCTGACGACTCCGCGGAAGGCTCCGACTCCGTCGGCGGTGAGGCGGGCGAAATGGAAGTTTTGCTGCGGGCCGTCGTCGGAGGTATCGAACCACGAAGCGTTGTCGTCCCCCAAGCTGCCTCCGGCGGTTGCCGTGACGCTGCCGGGCGTTGTGATCCAAGAGTCGGCGCCGAGGGCTGGGAAAACCGCGACAAAGGTTGGATTGGGCGGAGCGGTGTTCGAGCCAAGGGGACTGTTGTAGAGCTGGCCGCTCCCACTGAAAAGCTCGACGAACACGTTCCCGACCCGCAGAATGTCAGCATCCGAGGAGAGGAAGAAGTCGTAAACGTAGCTGTCAGGTAACGGCCCGTCGCCTTCAAGTTCTTCAGCCGTAATCTGTCGAGCATTGCCAAAGTGAAAGTTCACCTGGGCAGCCTTCACGTGAGTCGTGAGAACCAATACCAACGTAGCAACGAGCAGGGCGGGTTTTCGCATGATGAACGCTTCGAATCCTTTCGTGGAAGCTATTAGCGGGGTGTTTCGTGGCGGCGACGGACACCCAGGGTTGCGAGCATCCCGAGACCGAGCAAGGCCATGCTGGTCGGCTCGGGGCAAAAAACAATGATCGAAAACGGAACGATCTCTGGACCGTTTGCTGCAGATACGCTGACAACTCCACGAAAAACAAACGTTGGGCAAGGGCCTGCGACGGTGAGCCGTGCGAAATGAAAATTTTGCTGCGGTCCGTCATCGGTTACGTCGAACCACGAGACATTGGGCTCGCCCAAGTCACCACCGGCCGTTGCCGTGACAAGGCCTGGTGTGGTGATCCAGGAGTCAGCTGCTAAGGAAGGAAATACCGTAATGAAAGCTGGATTTGGCGGTGCCGTATTCGAACCTATGGAGTTGTTGTAGAGCCCTGAACCTTCAATGAAGACATCACCAATTCGCAGGATGTCAGCATTAGTAGTCAGAAAGAAGTCGTGGACAAGATGGCCATCTGGTGGGCCGTTGGTATCAGCGACCTCTTCTGGAGTGACCTGCCGCGATTGAAGTGAGAAAGAAACCTCGGCAGCGTTTGCATGTGTGTTGAAAACACAGATAAACGTGGCAGCTAGTAGGGATTGTCTACTCATCATGATCCGTTGGTTCTATGAGAGAAAGCTATTGATGGGGCGTTTCGCGGCGACGACGGATGCCCAAAGCTCCGATCATGCCTAGGCTGAGCAAGGCTAGGCTGGTCGGTTCGGGAATGGAGAACTGATAGGCGAACGGAAATGTCTCCGGGCCGGTGTCTCCGGCGACGCTGACGACGCCTCGGAACCAGCCACCTGCGTTAGTGGTGAGGCGTGCGAAGATGAACTGATTCACAGGTCCATCATCGCTGACATCAAACCATGAGGTGTTGTCGTCTCCTAGATCGCCGCCGGTAAGCGCCGTGCCGCTGCCCGGGGTGGTGATCCAGGAGTCTGCCGTCATGGTGCCGGGTCCAAAGCAGACAAGGCAGGGCTGCGGCGGAGAAGTGTTCGAGCCCAGGGGGTGGTTGTAAAGCGGACTTCCGGCTAAATCGAGGAACACATCACCGATCCGCAGAATATCAGCATCGGAGGTCAGCGAGAAATCAAAAACGAAGTTGTCAGCACTAGGACCGTCGGTCTCTGATATCTCGAAGTCAGTAACCGGCCGGACACGTAACGGATGGAAAGTGACTTCAGCCGCATTGACTTTTGCTGTGCTGGCGAGCAAGGCGAAAGCAACCACGGGGAGTGAGCAAGCTTTCATGACAAAGTTCCTTTTGTCTGGAGGGAGCTACCGGGCGGGACTGGCGAAGTTCAGCGGTTGAACGTTGCGACGACGCACGCCAATCAGGCCGAAGCCGGCAATGGCGGCCATGACGAGGGTGGTCGGCTCGGGGCACGAGCCGCATAGAGTAAAACGAAACGGAAAAATCTCTGGACCGTTCACTCCAGCTACCGAGATGACGCCACTGAAGTTGTAATAGGAAAGCATGTCCAAAGTGAGACGGGCGAACTGAAACATCTGTTGGGGGCCGTCATCAGTCGTGTCGAACCACGAAGAATTGTCGGCGCTAAAACCACCCCCGGCAATCGCCGTGTCGACTCCAGGAGTTGTGATCCAAGAGTCGGCACCTAACGCAGGAAATACGGCAACGAAAGCAGGATTTGGCGGTGCGGAATCAGAGCCAACAGCGTTGTTATAGAGAGTCTCTGGACCACGCGATGGTCTCAGGGTGACGTTACCGACTCGCAAGATGTCGGCATCGGTAGTCACGAAAATGTCGTAGACAATGTCCGCGGATCGGGGAACGCCATCCGTCCGCTCCTCGCTTGATACCGGACGAAAACCTCCATGAAATGAGACGGTGGCGCTCAGAGCCTGAGCATATGGTACGAAGACGAGACAGATTGCCAAAATGAGCTTGTTCATTACGGTTTCCTGCTTTGAGCTGAGCATTTCTGAGTTCGTAGAATGTCAACGCCATCAGTGCGCTGCGTATGAAAAAAGCCCCTCGGTCGCCAGGGACCGAGGGGCTTTCGAGTTACCCATGCTTGCAACTCATGGTGAGTGTGAGCATGTCGTTATTTCCTCTTCGATGCTTATTTGGTTTAGCCGTTGCGACGACGAGCACCGACTAGGCCGACCATACCAAGGCCAAGCAGTACGAAGCTGGTTGGCTCGGGGATACCAAATGAAAGTTCGAAGGGGAAGGTTTCAGGACCGGCCGAACCCGAGACGCTAACAACACCGCGGAGTACGTAGGGACCTGAACCTGGAGTCGTGATACGAGCGAACTGGAAGTTATTCTGTGGACCATCGTTAGTGGTATCGAACCATGAAGCGTTATCGTCGCCTAGTCCACCACCTGCCGTTGCAGTACCGCCGCCTGGAGTGGTAATCCAAGAATCAGCAGCAAGGCTAGGGAAAACTGGGATAAACAGTGGGTTAGGAGGCATGGTGTCAGAACCAGCCGCGTTGTTGTAGAGGCTGACACCACCTTCGATGAACACATCACCAACACGCAGGACATCAGCATCCGATGTCAAGAAGAAGTCATAGACTTTGTTGTCAGCCGAAGGGCCATTCGCATCGTTGACTTCCTCAGTCGTCACATCGCGACCAAGTGCATTGTGAGAGAAAGTCACATTAGCAGCCTCAGCATTAGCGGCCACGAACAAAGCAAATACAGCAGTCAAAGCAAATAGTTTACGCATGGATAAAACTCCCTAGTAAATGTGTGAGACCATTACTTGGTGGTCTCGTGGATTGAAAAACTCTTTAAGTTGCAAGCAGACAAGCGGGTGACAACTGGAGTCGGCTTGTCTTGGGTGAGGAACGCTTTGGAGCACCCCTGTGTAGTGCTTGATCAACGCTTGATCAGGTTCGTTCCTAGTTGGATAAGCACAGGGCCTACGTTCACGAGCAAAACTCCGCAAATGTTAGGTTTTGGGTGTCAGCTTTGGTGGAACGTCTCCAGCAAATCGACGTCACTATCGAGAGGAGCGAGTGTGACTGGAGGGAAGAGGACTGCTTGCAACAGGGCGTGATAAGCACGCAACGAGAACAAGGAGTTTTAGATCTTCAAGAATGACTAACCGAGAGGGGCGAGTCGTGCTCCTAGGTGAGGAGCGATAGAAGATGCTAATTGTCTGCCAACCAGGACGACACCCATGAGCAAGTCTGCTCTTGAGAGTGAGGACCGAATTGTTGGAAACGCATTAGACAACCAGCTATTGGACTGAAAGTGTACTCTGGCAGATAAATCCCCCTGCCGTTTCCCCCATTCTAACAAGGAACCAAAGCCCCGCAAGGAAAAAAACAAAGTTTTTCCATCTTTGTCGAAAGTAACGGTAGGTACGGGGTTTAGGGCAAACAGGATGAGGCTGGCAAGAGATCTTTTGTCGAAGCCAATTACATTGCGTGCTTTGCCGCGTCTGGAACCCCGGAAGGTGTTTTAGTGTGATAAGCACTCCCGGATCGCAGAATTACGGTGGGAGATTCCTCTTGCCCCGCTTCATTTGACAGCGTCGGTTGAAGTGCTTGGGTGTCTGCATCTTCCTTGGCTAGATGTATTCGAGGGGACCGGGGGCTAGCTCGTGATGTCGTAGGTAAGATCCGTTAAGGGTTACCGATCATCAGTTGCTCGACTGAGAACAGGTTTTCAGATCAGAGGCGGTTGCAATAATCGTAACCCGAAGTGTCGAGCCACTAGCTCACGAGGAGGAATCAAGTGCTGGTATTCTCAATCAAGCAGTATTGGACCCGACACTTATTGCGGGTTAGGAGGTCAGTTTCCCTGGGGTAAGCCCAGTTAACGGGGTGTTTGCTCAGAAGGTAATCTCAAGTACCCGGCATAAATGCCGGACCTGCTAATTCACGGACCGAACGTTAGTAGCAGTTGGAGAACTCCCTCACGCTTGGGAATAGCAAACTGATGTCCGAAGCTGCTACTGGGGTTAATTGAACCCTAATCGTGGACGAAGCGGTAAGTCTATAGAGAAGAAGCAGCACTACGGCTGAAGGACAGCGACCAGCAGATGAATCACTTGGAACGGCACTGATCTAATCCAGTAGCGCGCATGAAAAAAGCCCTTCACGCACAGGGCGAGAAGGGCCTTTCGATCATTCAACGTATCAAGTTCTAGCTGCGGCGGCGGACGCTACCGAGGCCAACTAGACCCAAACCAACCAGCATCATTGAAGTTGGTTCAGGAATACCCAGTGGGAAGCTGAATGGGAATACCTCAGGACCAGCACTACCAGCCACGCTGATAACACCGGAGAAGGTACCACCTTCACCTGGGGCTGTTGTAAGGCGAGCGAACAGGAAGTTGTTCTGTGGCCCGTCATTGGACGAGTCGAAGAACGAGGCACCTTGGTCACTCAAGCCACCACCAGCGGTTGCGGTGTCACCTGGAGTGGTGATGAATGAATCAGCACCGAGGCTAGGAAATACTGGGAGGAAAAGTGGATTCGGAGGCATCGTGTCCGAACCGGCAGGATTGTTGTAGAGAGCAACGTCGATGTTTAGATCACCGACACGGAGGATGTCGCCATCAGTTGTTACGAAAAACTCATGGACGATGCTATCGGCTTGCAATCCGCCACTTCCTGGATCATCGACTTCAGATTGCGATGCGGGACGAGAAGCGGGTGTAATCGATACGGTGGCAGCTTCGGCTAGCTGAGCGAAGCATAGAGCAGCGATAGCTGCACAGGCTGAGAGACTGAATTTCATTAATCTGGCCTCGACTAAGGGAGTTGTGTTTTTAGTATGAAACAAATTTGCCGCTGAGTGTTACCAGGCTTGCACTGGCTGAGAGCTGTTGAACTCTCAGCCAGTAGCCATGGTAACAACAATTAGCTGCGACGACGCAGACCAGCAAGGCCTGCCATGCCGAGAGCGAACAGGCTCAAGCAAGCTGGTTCAGGAACAGCAGCAATGGCTGGACCAGGAGCTTGCGAGGTGTTGAACGCGAAGAGAACATTGTCGAGATCGTCACCGTTGACAGTGTCGTCATTGGTGGAGTCGCCAAGGTCCCAGGCGTTAGCAGCTGCAACAGCTTGGTTGAAGCTAAAGAGAACGGTGTCAAGATCGTCACCATCGACGTCGAAGTCGCGGTCGTGGTCGCCGAGGGCTAGACCATCGGTGCCGACGCTGTCACCACGAGTGCTTGTGGCTGCGATAGCAGCAGCAACAGCTGCATTCGAGCCATCAAATTCATTGGCACCTTCGACAGTTAGGCTTGGGCGTGTGCCACCGAACTCGCCAGAGGCGATCAGTGCTGAGTTGTCCCAGATCGAATTGGCCAAGTCGTCAGCACCTTGATCGGCAGGACCGCCAACAGTACCAACGCCAGTGATGAGAGTGCCATCAAGGTCGTCACCAGCAACAACTTCAGCACCGGCACCTTCGGGGCGGAAGCGGAAAACGCTGTCGACGTTATCGAAAGCAGCGCCAGCTGAGCTGATTGATCCAGTGTCAACAGCGGTGACGCCGGTTGCGTCATCGATTTGAGCGTCGATACCAGCGACACCACCAGCAACGGTCGACTTGACCAGAAGCTCCCAAGTACCACCCTCAGCTGGGTTGGCGGGGTCTGTGTACCGCAGGTTGAGCTGAGCACTGACGTCAGCGATAGCTGGGGCAGTCATTGCAACCACGGCGGCTGCACACAGTGACAAAACTAGTCCACGTTTCATGATCATTTCTCCGATTCCCCGTCTCAGTAGGTTAGATAAAACCGTAGTGAAAAAAGTCTGCGCTTGATTGGGGGCAATTTAGGTTAAGTGAATTCCTAATTGGTTTAAGTGCTTTGTAGCGACTGGTGTATCTCGTGCAGCGAAAGCAGATTTAGTGACGAGGGCGAACCCTAGTGCTGAATCTGTTTTGAACTCCGGTGGAGCTCTGAAGCATGCTGCCCACAGTCAAGCACTCCGTCCGTATATTAGATGGACCCGAGTGGCGAGACTTTTCTCAGTAGCTGCTCCGGTGTTCCCTAAAAGACAAGGATATCACTGATCAAAATACGTCAGACAACTTGTGTCACTGAAAAAGCTGACGAATCAGTCTTGCCAATAACACGGCGATGGCGCACTTCCCGCCACCGCTCTCATCACTTTAACAAGCATTGTCGCCCTTGCAACTGTTTTGTGACCTGGCACGCGAAAAATTTCACGAGCCCCACTGCGGGCAACCGTTTGTCACAGTTTTTAACGGTTAGGGTGATTGCACTTACGGCGAGAGGAGAGGCGGCTGGGGAATGCCAAAAAAGCGAAAAAAAGTGGGGTTGCAAGGCCCAAATCAAGGCAGATTTCGACCGGATAATCCGTAATTGTGGACCACTGGCCAATAAGGGCTAGAGGAGCCATGAAAACCCCGGAAAAAGGCGAACCTGCAAGCCAATCGGTGTTCTGGACTTCGCTCCGTCATCGGACGTAACTTCAACGCTAGAGGAAGCTTGCAACACGGATAGTGTAATCGTCCGAAGAGCTCTATACTCTGCTTCTTGCGGGCGGTTTCTCGTACGAATCGCCCCGTAGTTTCGTCGAATTGACCCCTCAGGATGCGAAATGCCCAGTCGTGTTGGAACGATTTCAGTAAAACTGCCAGACGGAAGCCAACGGGAGTTAGAAGCAGGCAGCAGTGCTTATGATCTAGCAGCGGATATCGGCCCCGGTCTCGCGAAGAGCGCCATCGCTGCGGTTGTCGACGGGGAGCTCGTCGATTTACGTACTCCACTGGACGCCCAGGGTCAGGGACAGGAAGGCGTCGAGCTCCGTCTGCTGACGAAGCGCGACCCTGAAGCCCTCGCCATCATGCGACACAGCTGCGCCCATGTCATGGCCCAGGCGGTGATGCGTTTATTTGAGGGCGTCAGCCTGGCATTCGGGCCAGTCACAGGGAATGGCTTCTACTACGACTTTCATCTTGGACACCCGCTTAGCGAAGAAGACTTTGCCAAAATCGAAGCCGAGATGAAGAAGATCATCAAGGAAGACGAACCGTTCGAGCGGCTAGTTCTCTCCCGCAAGGAAGCGATCGCTACCTGCAAGGAGATGAATCAGCACTTCAAGGTCGAGCATATCGAGACAGGGCTGGCAGACGAGGAAACACTGTCGTTTTACCGCCAAGGTGAGTTCCTCGATTTGTGTCGCGGGAAGCACATCCCGAGTACCGGTCACATTGGGAAGGCCTTCAAGCTACAGAGCGTTGCGGGGGCCTATTGGAAGGGGGACAACTCACGCGAGCAGTTGCAGCGGGTCTACGCGACGGCCTTCTTCGACAAGAAGGAACTGAAGGCCTACCTCGAGCAGCTCGAGGAAGCGAAGAAGCGTGATCATCGGGTGCTGGGCAAACAGTTGGAGCTGTTCACGATCAGTCAGACCGTGGGTTCCGGCCTCATTCTGTGGCTGCCAAAGGGGGCGGCAATTCGACAGACGTTGGAGGATTATCTGAAGGATGAACTGCGCCGGCGAGATTACGAGGCTGTCTATACGCCGAATATCGGGAAGGTCGAGCTGTACCAGATCTCCGGGCATTATCCGTACTACAAGGAGTCGCAATTCGCTCCGATCGAGATGACTCAGAAGGGCGAGGAGGGTGAAAAGTACCTCCTCAAGCCGATGAATTGCCCGCACCACATCATGATTTATAAGAGCAAGCCGCGGAGCTATCGCGACTTACCTGTGCGGCTGGCTGAGTTCGGCACCGTATATCGCTACGAGCAGTCGGGCGAACTCTCCGGCATGACTAGGGTGCGTGGCTTCACGCAGGACGACGCGCATATTTTCTGTACCGAAGATCAGGTGGCTGATGAATTTCGAGGTTGCTTGGAAATGACCCAAGAAGTCTTGCGCTCCCTGGGGATGACCAACTATCGCGTGAGACTCGGTTTTCGTGACCCCGACAGCAAGAAGTATGTCGGCGGCGAAGCGGTTTGGGACCGGGCGGAGGCGGCACTCCAGGAAGTCTGCGAATCGATGGACCTCCCTGACATGTCGATTGAACCCGGTGAGGCGGCTTTCTACGGACCAAAGGCTGACTTCGTGGTGACCGACTGTATCGGTCGCGAGTGGCAGCTCGGCACCGTTCAGCTTGACTACAACTTGCCGAGTCAGGACCGCTTTGGTCTCGAGTACACAGGGGCCGACAACCAGCCACATCAGCCGGTGATGATTCATCGCGCACCGTTGGGATCAATGGAGCGATTCATCGGCGTCTTGATCGAACATTTCGCAGGTGCGTTCCCGCTGTGGCTTGCTCCTGAGCAACTTCGCGTTCTCACGGTTAGCGAAAAGAGCGAGGAGTATGGCAAGCAAGTTGAGCAACAGATGAAAGAGGCCGGCTTCCGCGTCACGGGAGACTACCGTGGCCAGAAGCTGGGGGCGAAGATCCGCGAAGGCCAGATCGACCTGATTCCCTATATGCTAGTCGTCGGCGAGAAGGATGCTGAAAACGGAACCGTCACGGTGCGAGATCGCATCGACGGCGACCTGGGAGCGATGCCGATCGCCGAGGCCGTTGCGAAACTTCAGGCGGAAGTGGCCGATCGGACGGTTCGCCAAGTGGCCGAGGCGGCTCCAGCGGTCCCCACGGATGCGGGGGATGGGTATTGAGTCTCTTCGCTCAGGCTCCTGCAGTGGTACAAGACGCTCGGGGCTGAGGCGTTCAAATGATAGCTTGACCTAACCCCCATTCATAACCAATACTTGTGGGTCCGCCGCTGCAGTTTAGGCGGCCCGGAGAACTTTTCCATTCCGGAACATTGTCACCCTTTGGAGGATTTGAGAAATCGATCGTAATCAGCAACGGATCAACGAATCGATCCGTGTCTCGCCGCTGCGTGTGATCAGCGACGATGGCGAACAACTAGGCGTAATTACTCGGGACGAGGCGTTAGAAAAAGCACGTGAGGCGGGGCTTGATCTTGTTGAGGTCGCGCCAACCGAAAAGCCCCCCGTCTGCCGCATCATGGACTTTGGTAAGTTCAAGTACCAGCAGAAGAAGCGGCAAAACAAAGGCCACGTCCATCAAAGCAAGAACAAAGAAATCCGCCTGCGCCCCAAGATCGGCCAACACGATTACGAGACGAAACGCGACCGCGCTCGCAAGTTCCTCGGGGCACGCGATAAAGTGATCTGCTCGGTCATTTTCCGTGGCCGCGAAAACGCCCACGTTGAAGAAGGCTTCAAGCTCGTTGAGCGACTCGTCGAGGAACTCGAAGACGTCGCTAAGATCGAGCAGCCCGCAAAGATGGCCGGACGGCGAATCGTGATGGTGCTAGCGCCGAAGTAGGCGTTGCGTTATGGATCACGTCGCGGTGCTAGTTGCTTGACGAGTCGTGGGATGTCCTTGGAGCCTGGAGTGGGGAGTTTCCAGATGCGATCAGTTTTCTCTGTGGTAGTTTTTAGAGTCTTTCCATCAGAGCTAAATGCTAGTTGGGTTATTTTTGCCTCGTGAAGCATCTCTTCACCCACGGGGACGCCTGTCGAGGCATCCCAGACTCGTACGGCTTTCTCTGCGCCAATTGCTAGTTGAGTCGCGCTAGCGTTCAACGCGATGGCTGAGACATTGCCACGAAACCGGATCTCCGTTCCGACAGGCTGCCCGGAGTTGATGTCTCTGAAACGGATTACTTGTTTGTCATCAATGACTGCCTCGATACATCCGCATTGACTAAATACCTTCTTCGATTTCTCTGGTCCGCTACGCGAGGCTTCTCCTGATCGGTTGTCGGTATCGAGATCTCGATCTCTTTGCTCGTCAAATGTCATGGAGGTCAAGTTCGCATCGTATTCCGTTGTCACCTTCTGGTGGGCATTGACTCCCATGTCGAGGAGTCGGGCCCTACTGGAGGCAGCGATGAATTTCTTTCCGGTAGGACACAACGTGACGGACTCTGACAATTTATCGTAGCTTTGCGGTAAACGGATGAGCCGTTTGGCCTTGGCATTCCAATGATGGAAAACTCCACCAGAGGCCGTCACTACCACCTCTCCATCAGGGCAGAAAGTGAGCAGTTCGATCGGCTCAGGATGCCTCAGAGGATGGATGTGAACCTGTTCCCCCGTCTCGGTGCTCCACACTTTTGCTGTCTTCTCGGAAGCAGAAGTCAGTCGCGTACTATCGCGGTTAAAGGCGAGCCGGCTCACCTGCCCCTCATGTGGCAGCGGTCCGCCAATAGGATCGCCACTTTTCGTGTCCCACAACCAGACGGAATCGACGGGAGTGGCGGCAGCCAATTTCGAGCCATCGGGGCTAAACAGCACGGGAAGCTCACCCGCTCTGAGATTGCTAAGGTCCGTCCCTCGGAGAGCGATCAAGTAAGAAACTGACTCAAGCTGCATCAGGCTGCCCAACGGCTTGCACGTTTTGGCGTCCCATAACCTGATTCCGTTGAATGATGCGGTAGCCACCTTGGTTGCAGATGCGTCAACTGCCAGTGAAGGGACTAGCAGATCAACGTCGATGGCTTTTCCCTTATGTTTGATCAGCTGAGCTGACTGGAAGCCTGTGTCGGAGTTCCAGACGTAACTTAACTTGGCTGTGGTCGAGGCAGCAATGAGATTGCCGTCGCTACTGCTTGCAAACGACAAAACCCGTCTGGGGTGCATCATCGGTTTGCCGACTAGCTGGTGTGTTTCAGAATCCCAGAGGCGTATCGTATTATCCTCTGCGAGAGTCAGGATTCGAGAACCATCAGAAGTGAATCGAACGGTTTGGATTATGGAGTTACCATGTGGTAGTTCTCCCCGCCTCTGGCCAGTGTCGGATTGAAACAAGTGGACGGTATCGCCCGTTGCGATTGCCAGATGCTCTCCATTAGGGCTAAAGGCAACCGATGAGTCACCGTTCGTGTCGGTGAGAATCGCTATTAGCCGCCCGCCCCTGGTTAGCCTGTCAGCTAAAACGCGACCGTAAGCCGGTTTAAGTGGATCGTCTTCAGCGCGTAGATTCCATGCTCTCAAGAGCTGTTCCACTCCATTATGGAGTCGATGATTGGCGTATTCGCTAACGCCAAAGTTGAACAGGGCCTTCGACGCTTCTTTGACACGCTGCATTGCCAGAAATTCCTGCGCTTCCGCCCTAGAGATCTCGGCGTTGATTTGCTCGTTTGCTTTTCTCAGGAGGCCTGACCGATAAGTTGCCACAATAGCAACGGCAATTGACCCCAGCACCAACGCGCTATAAAGAATCGCCACTTCGTGATTTCTTTTCGCCCATCGCCACGTCTTACCCGCGCGACTGATTGGTCGGGCCAGTATTGGTTTCCCAGCGAGGAAGCGTTCGAGTTCGCATCCGACCGCTTCGGTTGAGGGGTACCTGCGGTCTGGTTCTTTCTCGAGGCACTTGAGGGCGATCGTTTCCAGGTCGCGGGGAATGGAGGAGTTGAACTGCCGCAGTCCGGGGGCGTCGTTGTTGATCACCTTGTGCAGTAGCATCCGCGTGGTGCCCCGGAAGGGCAGCTCGCCGGTGAGCATTTGGAACAGCAGCACGCCCAAGGAGTAAACATCCGTGGTGCGATCAACACGATGCGATTCGCCACGGGCTTGTTCCGGGGACATGTACGCAGGTGTGCCAAGGACGGCCCCGTCGAGCGTCATCGTCACTTCGCCCGCATCGCGTTTGGCGAGGCCGAAGTCCATGAGATGGGGTTCGCCCGCGTCGTCGATCATCACGTTCTGGGGTTTGATGTCACGATGGATCACCCCTCGTTCGTGCGCATGGTGCAAGGCGTCAGCCAGCTTAACCCCCATCTCGACCACTTCACGCTGCGTAAGTTGCCTGTCGACGATCAATTCCGCGAGCGACACACCACGGATGAAGTCGCTGACAATGTAAATCGTCTCCGCCTGACGACCGACTTCGTAAACGGAGACGATGTGCGAGTGACTCAGTTGGGCTGCTGAGCGAGCTTCTCGAAAAAACTGCTCCTCCTGCGCGGGCTCGAGTTGGCCCCGCCGCGGGATCTTGACGGCGACGGTGCGATCGAGTTCCGTATCGTAGGCTTTCCAGACAGTCCCGAAGGCACCCGCTCCGAGACGCTCAACGAGTTTAAATTGGCCTAGTTCCTTGACACTCAGCGCGTCTCGCGTGGTATTGTCATCGTTGACGAGACTGAAATTACTGCCGCATGAGGGGCAGTCGATGCTGCTCAGTTCGGCATTGGGAAGCAACTCAATGGGCAGACGGCAGTTGGGGCAGCGGACGTTAAACGCCCGTGTTTCGAAGTCTTCCCCAGAGGCATCGGACAAGAGTTTGATCCCGGAAGTCAAGTCAGACGAGAAGCAAGAAGAGCAGCAAACTCAAGCTACAATATGGCTGCAATTGAGAGTTTTCGCAAATCCTGTTGTGATTTTCCCGGCGACCAAGTTTGGTCGCGGCAGGCTCGTGATCACTTGTCTATTTTGCGAACCGCACGCAATAAACCTGCGGCAGGTGCGTGGTGACGCACTCCCATAAGTCGCCACCATTGTCGCTGGTCCACAGCCCGCCGGTAGAGGAGCCCATCGCGAGCCGATTTCCGGTAGCGTCAATGTCGAGCGCGTGGCGGAAGACGATGTCGTAGCAGTGTTCGCTCGGTAGGCCTTTGTCGAGAATTGCGAACGACTTGCCGCCGTCGCGGGTGCGGTTGACGACCAGCTTGCCGTCGACGGGAACGCGACACTCGTCCTTCACGCCGGGGACGAACCAAGCACTCTGCGGGTCGGTTGGATCGACGGCCACAGCAAAGCCGAACGCGGAAGGCTCGGGCGTTAGTTCTTCCCACTGACGACCGCCGTTGGTTGTGTGGAAGATGCCGTTGTGATGTTGCACCCAGAGGGTTTCCGGGTCGGCTTGGCATTGCACAAGCAGGTGAGGATCTTGCCCGTTGGGATTATCGGCCTGCTCGGGCGGCATATATTCGGCCCGCATTCCTTTCGTGCGGTGCTCCCAAGTTTCGCCCGCGTCTTCGGTGACCCAGACACCGCCGCAAGAGATTCCAACTGTAAGGTGATCGCTATTCTGTGGATGAACGGCTACCGAATGAATGCCCGGACTATCTTTGCCACCGCCAAACCATTGCCAACGATCTTCGCGATCCCAGAGTGAGGTGACCAGTTCCCATGAATCGCCTCGGTCGTTCGACCTGAACAGGCCACCGGGAATCGTGCCCGCCCAGAGTGTTCCCAGCTGATCCACGCCGCCGGGCTTTAGTTCCCAAATTTCTTTGAGTGAGGAAAAGTCACGCCGCGGGTCGGTCTGCCCCGCTTCAGCTTGTTTGGCTTGGTCGGCATCGGTGAACTCGGGATAGACGGGGACGGCCACTTCTTGCCAGTTTCTGCCGGCATCGTCTGAGCGATGCAGCTTCACCCCGAAGTGGCCATGATCGAGCGCGCTGTAAAGCGTGCTGTCGCGCGGATCATGCAAGACCATCGTGGCGTTCTGCCCGAGGAAATCGACATGCGTGATGTTCCAGCCGCTGTTTGAGTTCTCGAGTGTGAAGAGGCCCTTGCGTGTGGCAACGTGGAGCAGGTCACTCATGGCTTAACCTCACGGTTGACGTTAGTTTTCGGCCACGGATGACACGGATTTCACGGATTTTTTGGAGAAGTGGTAGGCCAGAATCATAACCCGAAGCGTGAGCGAGGGGGTACGCCAACACGTGTTCTTCCTCGCTTACGCTTCGGGTTACAATTTAAGAATGTCCATCCCCTCAAGATCCGTATCATCTGTGCAATCTGTGGCTAAAAATTCAGGGCCACCCTTCGAACACGGTCATCCGCCCGAGAGGGCTTGCATCACATAGATTTCACTCTTGTCGGTCACCGGGTCGCTGAGCCCCTCGCGATCCTTCACCGGGCTGCCATCAATAAATACGTTCATGTGCCTACGGAGGCGCGTCTGATCGTCGAGGACGTAGCCCTTGAGTTGCTGGTTCTCGGCGAAAACCGCATCAAGGGCCTCTCGAACGGTTTCGCCCTCGGCAGCGGTTTCCGGGCACTCGACGTGACGTTGGAGGTTCGAGGTGAAAACGACGCGGGCCATGGGCGTATCGTAGCGGATTCCCGCAGCGACTGCGAGCAAACTCCCCAGCAAGCCGCAGGCTAACAGCTTGCTGGGGAGTGGCCACTGAAGTTTGTTTAGCTCACTGGCAAAGCAGAAGAGTGCAGGTATTAACCCTCTCGAAGACACGCTCCGGCGACCAAGTTTGGTCGCGGCTGGCTGGTTTTGTGGCTCTTGGCACCCTCTGCGATTCTGTTACACTGTGGGGCTACCCAAAGATCAACCTCCCCAGCATGGGATTACAGCGGGAAAAGAGCTATGCCAAAGCAAAAGACTCACAAAGGAACCAAGAAGCGGTTCCGCCTGTCCGCCAAGGGCAAGGCGAAGCACCGTCACTCGGGGACCAGCCACTTGGCGTCGCGCATGAGCCACAAGCGGAAGCGCAACCTCCGCGGCACGACCGTGACGACCGACACCAACTCGAAGATGATCGCCGAAGCATTGGCTGGCAACAGCTACTAGCGGTCGGCTGATCGATTTCAACTCCGCCGGGTATGAACGTCTGCAGAAGTACGCAGGGGCCTGGGCTGAGAAACGACAAGTAAGAAAAGGGTTCGCACCATGCGTACCACCAAAGGTAGCGCCCGGAATCGGGCGAAGAATCGTCTCTTCAAAAAGACCAAGGGTTATCGCGGCGGTCGCGGCAAGTTGCTCCGCACAGCTAAGGAAACCCTCGTCAAAGCGGAAGCCTATGCGTTCCGTGACCGTCGCGTTAAGAAACGCGAGTTCCGCAAGCTCTGGATCATCCGCATCAACGCGGCTGCTCGCGAACGCGGCATGCGTTACGGCGAACTGATCCACGGCCTCAAGAAGGCCCAGGTCGAGCTCGACCGGAAGACTCTTTCGGAAATGGCGATCAACGACCCGGCAGCGTTTGACGCCGTCGTTGAGCAGGCCCGTACGGCACTGTCAGCTTAACCAAGTAGGGTCCGCTGTGCGGGCCTTCGAAATTGTTGGGCATTTCGTTCGCGCAGATTCCGGCCGCGGTAGCCTTGCAGGCTAGATGAAGCGGCTCCTCTGGGCTGAACAGTTGGTCCGCTTAGCGGACCCTACGGCTATGGCACTTTCTGATTTCGTCGCTGAACTCGATGCACTGGTTGAAGGTGCGAAGGCCGCTTTTGCTTCGGCCACGGATGCCGATGCGCTTGAAGCAGCGCGAGTCGAGTTCGTTGGTGCCAAGGCCGGGAAGCTCAAAGCTGCTCAAAAGGGCATGGGCTCCGTCGACAAGGCGGACAAGCCCGCAGCCGGCAAGAAGTTCAACGAGGTGAAAGGGGCCGTCGAAGCAGCGTTTGCCGAAGCAAAGGATCGGCTAGCGGGGGCGGTTTCTCAAGGCGACCAGGAAGCTTTTGACCGTACTGTCCCCGGAGAGCCACTACGACTTGGACGGTTGCATCCGATTACTCAAACGATCGCCGAGATGCGCGACATCATGGGGCGACTCGGTTTCACGGCCGTTGAAGGCCCTGAGATCGAAGACGACTGGCACAACTTCGTTGCGCTGAACATCCCCGAAACGCACCCGGCCCGCGACCCGCTCGACAATTTTTATCTGGCGACTGGCAATGTCGCTGCAGGGGAGGGCGACAACGCGCTGCTCATGCGGAGCCAAACCTCCACGGTGCAGATCCGGGTGATGGAGAAGACTCCTCCCCCGGTGCGAATCATTTCACTGGGACGTGTTTATCGCCCAGATACCGCAGACGCAACGCACTATCCGATGTTCCACCAGATCGAAGGTCTGCTGGTGGACAAAGGCGTCACGATGGCGGACCTGAAGAGCGTGCTGCGGTTGTTCTGCCAGAGCTTTTATCAAACGGAATCGGGCTTCAACGAAGGCGAAGGAGGCGAAGACATTCACGTGCGTTTCCGTCCTTCCTTCTTCCCATTCACCGAGCCAAGCGTCGAAGTCGACATCAACTGGCAAGGCGGCTGGATGGAAATCGGCGGTGCGGGGATGGTCGATCCCAACGTGCTGCGAGCCGTGGGGTACGACCCCGATGAGGTCACCGGCTTCGCCTTCGGCCTGGGCGTCGAACGCATCGCGATGCGACGCCACAACATCACGGACATTCGCGCGTTGTATGAAAATGACGTGCGTTTCTTGGAACAGTTCTGAGTCTGTGTCACTGAAAACTGAACACTGACAACTGAAAACTTGCCCCCATGATTGTCTCACTCGATTGGCTGAAAGAATACGTTGAGCTTCCCGGCGATCTCGACGAACTGACTGAGCGACTGACGCTCACGGGTTTGAACCTTGAGGGCGTTGAGCAAGTTGGCGACGACACGGGCGTTGATTTGGAAGTCACCAGCAACCGTCCTGATTGCTTGGGGCACATTGGCGTCGCGCGTGAAGTCGCGGTGATTTGGGATCGCGAGCTAAAGGTTTCCGGGCCTGAGCCGAAAGCCAGTGGTGCGAAAGGACTCGGTTCTCTCGAAGTGCAAGCCCCTGAGCTTTGCCCTCGCTACACGGCTCGCTTGATCCGCGGCGTGAAAATCGGACCCAGTCCCGAATGGCTCGCCAATCGCTTGCGGACGCTGGGCATTGCCGTGATCAACAACGTGGTGGACATCACTAACTACGTGTTGTTCGAGTGCGGTCAGCCATTGCATGCCTTTGATTACGGAAAACTAACGGGCGACACGATTGTTGTTCGTGAAGCGAATAACGGCGAGAAGTTCACGGCGATTGATCACAAGGAGTACGAACTGGCTCCAGGAACTTGCGTGATTGCCGATGCGGAAAAGGCTGTGGCGCTGGCCGGTGTGATGGGCGGGGCGGATACGGAAGTCTCCGATGAAACGGTCGACGTGCTGATTGAAGCGGCCGACTTCGCTCCGCTTTCGGTACGCAACACCGCTCGCCGACATCACTTGCATAGCCCTTCGTCGTACCGATTCGAGCGGGGCGTCGACCCGTTGGGGATCGACTGGGCGAGCCGTCGTGCTTGCGAGTTGATTTTGGAACTCGCGGGTGGCGAGCTGGCGGGAGAAGTTGCCGACAGCGGTGAAACCTACACAAAGCCTGATCCGATTAAGCTACGTTTCGAGCAGATTGAGCGTGTTCTAGGCATCGGTGTGCCGCAGGAACAGGTGCAGAAGATTCTTACCGACCTCGGTTGCGAAGAGACGCACATCTGTGACCACTGCATCAAGGTGATCGCTCCCAGTTGGCGGGCCGACCTGACGCGGGAGATTGACCTGATCGAAGAGGTCGCTCGCATCTTTGGCTACGACAGAATTCCCGAAGATGCCGGCGTGCGGATGGTTGCTTCGCAACGCACGCAACAAGACCGTGTGCAGGATCGTGTTCGCTCGACGCTGGTTGCCGCCGGTTTTTACGAAGCGATGACCCTCAGTGCCGTCGACGAATCAACCGTCGATTGGATTCGGCCTTGGTCACAGGCAGAGCCGCTGCGAGTTAGCACGCCGGTCTTGCGACGGGCCGATTGTCTCCGGCAAACCTTGGTGCCAAGCCTGCTTGCCGCGCGGCTGCACAACGAAAAGGCTTCGAACCCGACGATCGAGCTGTTCGAAATCGCCAGCGTGTACTTGCCACAAGCTGAGGGTCTGCCTGAGCAGAAGCGAGTTCTCACGATCACCAGTGGCGGAAGCTACCTAGAACTCAAGGGCGTTCTTGAGGCCGCCGTTTTTTCAGTAACGCGGGCTTCAGCAATACGTAACGCCGAGCTTGAAGTCTCCCCCGCCGAGTTCGAGTTGCTCGATCCCGGGCGGAGTGGGCTCCTAACCCTTAATGGCAAACCGCTGGGCTACCTCGGTGAGCTCAGCGAAGCCGGTTTGAAGAAGGCCGAACTGCGAAACGGTTGCTCGGTGGCAGAGATCGATCTCGATCTTTTGATCGAAACCGCGGAACTGGTTGTCACCGCCGTGCCGCTTTCCACCTATCCCGCGGTTTCCCGCGATTTGAACATTGTGGTGGACGAGTGCGTAACGTGGGCTGAAGTCGAGAGCATCACGGCATCCGCCGGGAGCGAGCTTCTCGAATCGATCAGCTACCAAGAGACGTACCGCGATGCGAAGAAGCTTCCCGAAGGCAAGAAAAGCCTGCTCTACGGCGTTCAGCTTCGTTCCAGCGAAGGCACGCTCACCAGCGAGCGAGCCGACGGCGTGCGAGATGCCATCGTCGAGGCCCTTGGAAAACAAGTGGGTGGCGAACTACGGGCGTAGACCGTGGCTGGGGCATCCCGCCCCAGTGGCTTGATCGGTTTTTTACTACGCTTTCTGAGGCTGGAAGCCTGTCAGTTACACACAAGTTCCCAAAGCAGCGAAGCTGCGGAAGCACGTAGCCCCGAGCGCAGCTCGGGGTTCAGGAGCCAAATCCTTGAACAAGCCGCGAAGCGGCGATAGCGATTCTGAGGCTTCGAGGCGCTGTCGCCGCTTCGCGGCTAGATTTGATAGTACAATTCACCGTAGGCTTACGCCAACGGTTACGTGCTAATGCCGCTTCGCGGCATGATTTTGTCATGGAAGCAGATTGAGATACTTATGTGTGACTGACATGGCTGGAAGCCCCAGCCACAAACCCCTCTCCAGAAGGTGTACTTGAGGGTGGGGCTGAGTAGAATGGGACCTTTATCATGGCGATCGTTCGCCGTGATTCTTCGTCAGGCACCGAAGTTCAGGCTATGAAATCTCACCTTTCTACGAATCGATTCGTTTTCCTTCTGGTCCTTGTCGCCGTCACGTTCAGCGCTACTAGCATGCTGGCCGAAAGTGCCGAGGCCCAAATCCTTCGTCGCCGCCGCGCCGTCGTGCAAGCACCGCCGGTAAGCGTCGTCCAACCCGTGGCACCGGTCGTACGTCGTCCGTTGCTCAACGGGATTCTGCTCGAACAACCGCTCGTGCTGCGTCGGCCCTTGCTGCCGCGTCGCCGTGCTGCTTTGACCACCGAAGAAGTGCCTCAGCCCGCGTTTGAGCCTCGCCCCGAAGGCAGCCCTGATCTTGGCGATAACGAGCAGTCTGTGCCCGAACCGAGGAAGTTCGCAACGCCGCCGCCAACGCCAGCCGGTGAGCCGACTTTGGCCGAGATGCAAACGACCTACCCCACCGCGGCAGAGATCGCCACGTTTGATGACACCCAATTGTTGAACGCACTGCATGCCGCCTCCAAGGATTTGGACAAGGACCTTGATCAGTTCACCAGTAGCGAGAGTTGGCAACGTTACTTGAAGCTCCCGGACGACTCGCTCCCGCCAGCCGTGGATGGGCAAGTGCAGTTGGGAATGCGTTCGCTGGAGAAGACGCTCCAGCGTTTTGAGGGCGTGTCGCTCAATGAGAAATACGCGCAGATCTCCAGCCTCGCCAGCTTCCAGATGATGCACGCCGCACTGCGAGAAACGGTCGAACGGTTCAACCGTCCCCCCGCCCCAGCAATCGCACCTGAGGCCCCTGCAGCAGCCAGTGGTCCGGCGCTGGGAAGCCCCGTCGAGCCAAAGAAGGCAGCCCAGCAGCCCGCGGTCGAAGCCATCCCCACGCCTGCCGAAGTCCCAACCGCCGAGTCAGAGACTGGCCCCCGCGAGCATTCGGTGCTCAAGCGGATTATTAAAGACTGATATTCTTAGTAGGGTACTGCCGAGGTACGAGGCGTACCATGAACGCTACTGAATCCAGTCAAGCACTTGATTGAGTGGGAAGTCGGCGGGCAATTCTTTGCCATCCAGAAACTTGTCTCGATAGAGTTCGACTTCTTCGATGACATTAGCAGCAATTAAGTCATTCTCGTACAGTGGATCGTGCTGATCGTACGCTGCGGCCCATTCTCTGAAGCTCTTGATGAATAGTTCATTAGCTCGGTCTGAAAGAGTATTGCCACTTTGTTCTTCCTGAGTAAGGCGTACCCTGGCTTTGTACGTTGCCCTGCGAGCACTCGTCACAAGTTCGTTCTTCTCTAACTCGCATCGGCCTTTCCACTGATCAAAATTGTGTAGGTCACGCCGAGTCTTCACGTAACGGAACCTGAGCAAGATGTCGTCGTCGGTTTGCTCTTCGCTTTCGATCTGTCTCTTCAACTCGTCGTAGTCGTTCAACCGAATTGAGAAATCTTTTCCCTCAATGTCGAATTCTCGATTGGCGAGCTGATCCCAAGAGTGTGCCGCGGCATTCCATGCTTCATTACGTTCTTCACCAAAATGGCCTTCTTTCGCGAGGTTGATTGCGTATCGCGATAGACATACCGGAAGTCTGTCGAACAATAACACGGGTGACCTACTACCCAACGAAGAGCCCTTAGCTTCGTGGAAAAACACGGCCTTTTCATAATAGGCTTTTGCAACTAGCCAATTATCTGGCTCTCCTTCGACTCCGATGGTCTTTTCAAGGTCGATCTGTCGCGACAACATTTGATGAAGCTCAGCGTCTACTTGAAAAAGTCTGCGCAAACTTCCACTGCCGTGTGATGGGTCTAGCCGAAAGCCTAAATACCATCCGAGCTCGTCACAAAGAAAGGCGCTTTCTGGATGCTCTAAGATTCCATTGGCTAGTATCTGGATTCCTAATTTGGCAGATCGATAGTCCTCCTCTTCGCTTACTTCTATTTCTTGAGTGCGATAAAGGTAGCCTACCGACCACGCTGCATATCGCCAGGCTTGCTCACTATCCGAAAGAAAACTAAGCAGCTTCGTGTGGGCCTTGTAGAGTTCACGCAGATTAGGTTTCTTTCTATGGATGGCAGTCAGCTCGCGGAGACGATCAAACTCTCGACGCTCAATGTAAGAAAGATTACTACGTGTTGCTTCCAAGTACTCCGCGAGTTCAGCTACTGCATCCTCGCGAGCGTTACTTTCGAGTGGCCACAAAGCAAGTAATAATGCTCCTACGGTAGCCAAATAACCAAGCATGATCGGACACCTGATGTGAAGTAGCTGAATTGCGCAGCTTATCACTTCCACCAAGCTGAGTGAATAGAAGGGTGCTCGGACAGGCGTTGATCGACTTGCCGTTCCGTTTCCTAATTCGAAATCGACGAGAAGTTGTCGAAGTTGAACGCCCCAAACGCAAACTGCGGGAACAGGCTGTAGAGTCCACGCGTGAAGACCTGATCGATGAACTCGTCGGCGGCTTGGATTGGCGACTTCGGTACGACGACGACGTCGGAATCGTTGATCCAGATCTCATCAGCCGGTGTGGGGCGGCGGCCGTGGAGGGCGCCTTTGACGTCGAGCATCGTGGCCATGAGCCGCCAGTCGTCGCCGCGGCGGAAGACGACCACCTGGCGAAGATTCGCCCCAGGGGTCCAGCCCCCGGCGAGCGCGATCGCCCCCATGAGGGTCGTCGGAGAGTCGAGCGTGAAGCGGCCCGGCTGGGTGACTTCGCCCAGGACGAAGACGAATCGCGGTGCTCTTTCGGTCAGGATCGGCGTCACGGCGACGCCGGGAATCGTGGCGGCGTAGCGGGCATCGATTTCCCACTTGAGTTCTTCAATCGTCAAACCCTGAGCACAAACGGCACCTAAGCCCGGCAAATAAAGTTTGCCATCGGGATTCACGCGCACTTGCAATTGCAGACCGCCGGTACCCTGACGGGCGTCAACCGCGGAGATGAGGTCCTGCAGTCGCGTGTTCACCTCCAGCGGCGTTACCGTAATCGCTGGAACCTTGTAATACTTTTCGTATTTCCCTTCGAGCAACTGACGAAGCCCGTCAATCGTCATGTCGGCGGCTCGCACTTGGCCGAGCAGCGGCAGGCTAATCGTGCCATCGGGCTGCACGACCAGTTCGCGACGGATGTTGTCTTGCGAGTCGTCTTCGTCGTTCGCGGAAGTCGGACCCGTGTCGCCCGTGAGCGACTCGACGCGGATTTGATCGCCGACTTGCAGCTCGTAAGGAAAGCCTGTGACTTGCCGTGTGAGGCGGAAGACGAACGCGATTTCGTCGTCAACACGCAGGCGATACTCAGGAACATGCACACTGCGGGCGTGGCCAACGTACTCGCCCTGAGCGAACGCTTGCCAATTGATGCATCCGCGGGCTTCCCAGCCAACTTCCCCTTTGCCACAGCCGGCCAGACTATCGACACCCCAGATCGGGTGCGGAGCGGCCGGGCCGAGGGCCTGACAGAGTTTGATTTGGTTCCATTGGACGACGTGCTTATCGCCTTTCGTGGACTCGTTACTCGCAGCTTGCCACTTCGCCACCAGTTTTTCAGCGAGGGGATCTGAAGTTTGGCAGGTGTTGTCTTCAGTGGGGACAAACTTCGCGTCGTCGGCGCACAGCTTTTCGAAAAGTGAGATCACGCCAACAGCCGCAACCAAGGTTGCTGCGGTAAACCAGAGCCCATAGTGGAGAAAGGTGGATTTGGTTTTCATGGCTCAGTCGTTCTTTTTAGGCAGTTGCGCTAATGAGTTTTCTAAGTGAGCGATTTGGTTTGCCAGTTACCTATGAATTCCTTTGATCAGTACCCCGAAGGGGTTTCACAACATAGCCCAGGGTTCGATCATCACGAGCGACAGCGAGTGTGATCGTACCCTGGGTAACCGTTGAACCCCCTTAAGCGACCGAGCAGAAAGTCCTGACTACTGGCGGCACGCGAACGAGGTCGCAACAAGCCGAGGCAAGCCTTTCACATTTCGACCTCGGTTTTCCTTTTCGGCACACTTGACTTGCTACTCGGTCGATTATTGTTTGTCGCACTTAACCCAGGGTGGCGCAGGACTCGCTGGGGCTCGTCGCTGCTTACCCTGGGCTATGGGATGTAACCCCTTCGGGGTAATCTCGTGTTTTGGGTTGCTCTGTGGTTCGACTCGACCATTTCATTGACGAAATCTCTTGCTAGTAAAGGCGTCGTTGAGGTGCTGTCGTCGGTTGTGTTGTTACTGGAGTCCCTGGTAGGCGGACTGCCCCGGGGTGTCGGGCAACTTGTTGTGCCGATTGCTGCGAGACGGGCATGTTCGTTGGGCGTCGTCCGAGGGCACTAAACGCATCGGGTGTGACCCAGGCGACGCCGTTGACGACTCCGCTTTGGCGCTCCATTTCTCGGGCCCTTTGCCGCATCGCCACGGCGACTTGCTGCTGGCCGAGTTCCTTTTGAACGCGCGCAAGATTTCGTAACACCGTCGGATGCGGCTGCCGCTGGACGACTTGATTGAGCAGGTCGCCCGCTTCTTGATAGTGCCCCGCTTCGGCCATGAGGACGCCCAACTCGTGGGCAGCGAGGTGATTATTGCTATGGGCCATCAGGGACGCCTGTTGAAATGCATAGGCCTGGCGTTGTGCTTGGGGGTGTTGTTCGGGCTCCAGCTTGCCAAGCTGGCTATGCAGTTTGCCAAGCGCGTGAAGCGCCATCGAGCCGGCAGGCTCGCCAGCGACGGCTCCGCCGAGCTTGAACTGGGCGTAACGGAAGTAGCGATCCATCACCTGTTGAGGGAGGAGCAATTCGTTGTCGAAGTCGATGTTGATTGGCGTGCGGTGGGAAGAAGCAATCACGGCGACGGGAACTTCCGCGTCGAGTTCCGCTCCTTGAGGAGCAAAGTCGGCGGCCTCTTCCAAGGCTCGCAAGCCAGCGGCAAGGGCTAACGTGCGACGTGGTTTGCCATGCTTGCTATCCTTGGCCTGCGAGATCATCCGCAGCACGGCAACGAATTCCGCCCGAGCTGCATAGTAAGCACCACGACCGGCAAGCTGATACCCGCGGCGAATCTTGGCGATGGCCTGCTCGTTCACCTTGGCCCCGGTGAGTGTCCCCGTGGCGATTGCCGGCGGTGCCTCAGCATCGCTTGTTGGTTGAGCGTCCTGCGAAGCCTGGGCTTTCGTTTCTTGCTCTGGCTGGTAGGTTTGGGGCGGCTCAACGACCGGAGTTGGCAGCAGTGCGAGGCGTTGGTCGTTCTCGGGAGTTGCCAGCTCAGGCGACGTTTCCTCCGTTGACTCCTCAGCAAACGACCAGTCGGTGCTTTCTTCCTCTGGTTCCTCAAGCTCGCTCCAACTGTCAGTTTCTGCGTCTGTCTCCACGGGAGCTTCCTCTTGAACAGCGTCCATCGGCACCGGTGGGAGGAGCATCACGGCAATGGTAGAGTCGAAGGTCTCGCGAACCGAACTCTCGGGGACTTCTAGTGGCGGAGTTTTGCGGCCTTGGTAGGCATCGCTCGTGGCAAACTCTGACTCTTCTTCGGAAGGCTGCTGCCAATTTGGTTGCGCTATCGTAGGAGTAGGAAGCCCCGTAGCGGAGTCGAGCTCGAGCGCTTCCTCGGAAGTGAACGAGGGTTGATCAATCGGGGGAAGTAGCCGTAGTTCAGGGCCGTGAGGATCGTCGAACTCCCAAAAACGCTCGCCAGAGATTGTCGCGACTTCACGGAGAGCTGGCTGCGTTTTTTTCTCAGTTTGCTCCTGCTCTTTAGCTGAGGGGCCCGCGAAATAGAAGTCTTGGGGAGATTCCTGCGGTTCGTAGAGACTCTCACTGCAGCCGAGCGCGATCGTCAGGGTGGCGAGCACTAGCAGTGGCACAGAGCGAGAACCGCTACGCAGGGCTTTCCTGTTGGTTGGAGTCAGCCGGGCGAGGATCATGGAGCAGCTTTCCAGATGTTAATTCCGCTCAGTCGTTTCGACGGGCGCGTGCAAAAGGCGTTGTGATTCGTAGAACCTGTATCAACTGATTCGACCGGTGCCGCCGGTCGCGCGCAGCAAAACCGCTACCAACCGACCGGCATCAAGAGACGGTAGCCCGCACAGCCGTTACAGGTGGACCCAGTCAACGCTAGCAGGCGTTACAATCGTAATAGTTTGCCGCGAAGCGGCTTGAGCACGTAGCCGTTGGCGAAAGCCAACGGTCATGGGTTGGATTCAGCCTTAACCGCGAAGCGGTGACAGCGGTTCTAAGTCGCAAGCTGCTTTCGCCGCTTCGCGGCTAGTGAGAGATGAGACCTTGATTCCCCGAGCTGCGCTCGGGGCTACGTGCTATCGCAGCTTCGCTGCTAGCACCTATGCATGACGTCACAGACAGGTTCCAGCACAGTCCCTCAAAGTCCCGCCGATCAAAATAGCCGCTGCTGAAAGCCTTCCTCGGCCAAAAATGCCTCGTGACCGAGGCTCCGCAGGTGAGCGACGAATTGGCGGAGCTTCGGACCATGCAGGCAGTAGACCTGCTTGGGCTCGACACGATCGATCAGCTCGAGCAACTCGTTGAAGTCGGCATGGTCGGAAAGCGGTACGGCGTGATCAGCTTGCCAGCGGGACGCCAGAGTTGCGTCCATTGCCCAGCCAGTAACGGCGATGCTCACCGGCAACTCGATTCCCGCCAGACGAAAGCCTGGAGACGACTTAGGAAGTGTTATCACGACGCGGCCCGGCAAGAGTTCTGGACGGTACTCAGCGACATCGCCCAAGTTGACCCCTTCGTTCTCGTAGATCTTGCTGACGGCGAAGATGGCCGGATGTTGGAGTACCGGAATGCCTGCTTCGGTGAGAATCTTGGTCACCTCCTGAGCCTTTCCTAGCTCATAAGCGTGGACGACTGGTGTCTCGCCGTTCTTGAGGATCATTCGGGTGAGCTTCACCAATTGTTGGGTCGCGACTTCTCGTGGCGGAAAGCAATACCGCGGATCGCCGAACGTACATTCCATCAAGAGAATGTCTGCCTGAGGAGGATTCGCTCGCGCTGCGGTGGCGGACTCGCCAAGCTTGAAATCGCCCGTGTAGAGCAGAGAGACATCTTCACTGTGCTTGCCAGACAGACCCAGCCCTTCCATGTGCAGCATGACAGACCCCAAGCAATGCCCAGCCGGGTAAGTGGTGAGTCGCACGTCGCTGTACTCACGGGGGACGCCTTCGGCCAGCTCAACTACCTGCCGGCCCGCTCCTAGCCGATGACGATAGAGCTTACCTGTCGACGGCGTGCAGTAGGCCAGCTCGTGCCGCGCCATGTGATCGTGATGCGCGTGGGAAATGAATCCGTGAGGCTGCTGTCGCGTGACATCCAGCGCAAGCCGCGGTCGAGACAGGAATAGTCCATGGTCCCAGTGAAACATAATGACTTCAGTGTCTTAGGATGGCAGCGGGCGGCTGCGTGCTAGTTCTAACCATCGTACTGGAATTGTTCTTTCTCTGCTCGCGAACTAGGCTGAACGGTAGCCTGGACAGTCTCCACGTGCCGAAGCAACCACTATGGATCTCCCCGCCGAACTTTCCAGGATGCAAAAGCCCGTTTCGGCGCGAAGACGTTCGATGGTGGCAGCTTACTTCAATGCGTTGCTGTGGGGAGTGGGCAATGGGCTGGCGAGCATGACGCTCATCATCTACTGGGCACGCCATCTTGATGCCGATGGGCAGACCGTTAGTTGGTTGCTAGCCGCTCCTTCGTTGGTTGGACTATTGAGGCTGGCAACGCCTCTGCTGGTTGCTCGGCTGGGAAGCCGCAAGCGGTTCTGCATCCGCTACTTTCTCGCCGCTGCCGTGGTGCTGGCGGTACTTCCGGTGCTCGCTTCGCCCGAATGGTTGAAGAGCGTCCCCCACACGCTGGCCGGCATCACGCTGGTATGGGTGACTTATCATCTGCTGGAGTTTATGGCTGCGGTAGCGTTTTGGTCGTGGCTGGGGGACTTGGCTCCACGGCGAATCCGTGGTGCTTTTCTTGGAAAGCGGCAAGCGCTGATGAATGTCGGTAAAATCCTCGGCACGCTTGCTGCCTTGGCGACGACCTTGCTGTGGCAACGGCACTGCAAGAAGTACGAAATCCTTGAACAAGAATGGAAAGCCTATGCCGCCTGTTGCTTCGCAGGGGTCATTGCGTACTTGTTGGCGGTTTATCCGTTGTTCCGAATGCAAGATCTGCCGGAATGGCAAGTGGGGCACGATGGTGCTCGCAAAAGCAAACTGCCGAAGACCCTTTCGCAGCTTGTGACAAGCATCGTGCAACCACTGGCCGACGCGCGCTTCCGCAAGCTGCTACGATTTGGTGTTTGGTTCTCGCTTTCGAATGGAATCATCCAAACGGCTCAGTCGATTTTTCATACCAACTATTTCTCCTTCGCGGAAAAGAAAACTCTCGACTCCGTTTCACGCGGCGCTCAGGCGTCGTTGTTACTTTGGGCCGGAAGGCTTGTTGATCGGCGGGGGAATGTCCCCGTGCTGGTCTTTTCGCAGGCGCTGATAGCCTGCGCGCCGCTGTTCTTCCTGCTAGCCATTTCTTTCGGACGCTGGTGGGTGTTAGGAGCCTACGTTTGCTGGCTTGCTTACGCGGGGGAGAACATCACCCAACCCAACTTGATGCTGGGCCTCAGCCCTAGAGGCAAATCCACGGCCTACGCCTCCGCATGGTTCGCCTGGACACATCTGGCGTTCTCGATGAGTATTCTGGCAGGCGGGTGGTTGTTTGATTGGCTTAAAGACGATTTTCAAGTGAGCGCATGGCTCGCGAGCGAATTCCTCCGCGAACACCTCGACCACTTTGCGCTGCTGTTCCTGCTAAGTTGCGTGTTGAAGTCGATTGCGGTCGTGTGGGCGAAGAGAGTGCCTGAGCCGTAAGCGTGGATGGGACCAATACGCCGAAGGCGTTACGCATCATAGCCCAGGGTTGGTCAACAGGGAGCCCCAGCGAGCTTTGATCTACCCTGGGTCAAAAGCAGGATCCCGAGAGTCGACCGAGCGAGAAGGTATCAATATCGTCGGCGGCTTGCCGAGGTCGCAACGAACCGAGGCAAGCCTTTCACATTTCGACCTCGGTAACGACCCGCGGTGCCCATGACGTGCCGCTCGGTCGAATCTCGTTGGTTTCTTTGTAACCCAGGGTACGCCCACACTCGCTGTCGCTCGTGATGGTCGAACCCTGGGCTATGGGATGAAACCCCTTCGGGGTAACTCAAGGAATCGTAACTCTTTGGAGCTTATTTCGTTTCTGACGATCCATCGATTGCACATGGTATGCCTCGTGCCTCGGCATACCCTACCCAACTACTTCCCAACCTCCCACTCCGTCGTATCCGGTTGCTTTGCTCCTTCGGAGTTGACTTCCTTCACGGCTTGCCACAGGCTGAGTTTGAGTTGCACGATTCCCGCGACGATCAGCGCCAACAGGAACCACCAAGCGCGGTTTGCTGCCGTCGCCGCTGGTTCTCCGCGAAACAACAGTGACGAAGCTTGGTGGATGCCAAACAAGATCAGCAGTGTTTTGAACTCCGTTGGGCCGAAGCGAGCGAGCGTGAACTCGCCGGTCATCTTCGACTTAATATTAGTCAGCACGGCCATCGCGTAGAGCACGACGATACCCGCAGCGGCGAACCAGGGCTGTTCGCTGCTGTAGGCGAGGCCGGCGGTCCAGTAGCTGAAGGAGAGCGGGTCGACAAAGTGGTCGAGCAATTCACCTCCGTTGCGACACTGGCCGGTCGCGCGTGCGTGGGTGCCGTCGAGGCAATCGCAGGTATGATTGGCCGCCACGCCGAGAGCTGCCAGCAGGCCGCCCCACCATTGGCTCGCGCTGAACGCGAACCCAATCGCCCCCAAAATGGCCATGACGTGCCCAGTGAGTACAATCCCTTCCGGCGGAAAGCTGGCCGGGATGTTGAGCTTGCCGTAGAGGCTCTTCAACGGGCCGGAGAGCCACGGATCGAGCAGGCTATGCGAGACCCGGTGCGGTGCTGAGGGTTTCTCCGGAGTCGAATCTCTGCTTTTCTCAGACGCTTCCATGAGGAACCTTCCTCGGGCGAAAAGTCTTTCGATGCCGCTCGAACAAGCCAACATCGAGAACTTCAGGAGTCACTGCAACTCCCGACATAGCCAGCTATACTAGAGCATAGACGTAAAAGCCTGCCCAGGCTGTGTATTCCCAAGCTAGAGCAAGTGGTTCGCTGAACGAGCGAACTCAATTGTCCGGGGGCGACTCCGGCTCGAATAAGCGTTATGAATAGTCCCTTCAAATTGGCACCGGCATCAGAAGCTACTCATCATAACCCGAAGCGTAAGCGAGGGGCCACGCTAATGAAGTTTCTCCCTCGCTTACGCTTCGGGTTACGATTGCTACTACTACTTGTTGCTCTGCACATTGACAACACATCGAGCGTCTTGGCCCAGCAATCGGTCGATCAGGCTACCGTCCCGGGGGAGGTGATCGAGCCTGGCATCGAGCTACACATTGAAGGCGAACGCGTCGTCCCCGGGAGTGTCGTCGAGATCCCCGTCATTCGCACCCCGCAAAGCGTTCCGGTGGAGATGCCGATTCTCGAGCAGCCGCCGGCGAGGCCGAAGCTGCGGAATCTGATTCTCTTGATTGGCGACGGCATGGGGCCGCAGCAGTTGGGTTTGCTCTCGCAATTTGCGCATCATAGTAAACAGTCTCCTTACCCTGATGATCCAGACGGGGGCCGGCAAACGGCGATCGAACGGCTGATGAACGAAGGAGTCGTTGGGCTAGTGCGAACCGAGCCGTACGGTTCATTGGTGGTAGACTCGGCGGCGGCTGCGACCCAACTGGCGACGGGGCAACCAGCCGGTTCGGAAATGATCGGAACCAATGCCGATGGGGACTCAGCAGAGACGGTGCTCGAAGTCGCTAAGCAGAGTGGTCGCGCGACCGGATTGGTTTCCGACACGCGAATCACCCATGCCACGCCCGCGGCATTTGCTGCCCATCAGCGACATCGCTCGATGGAGAACGAGATCGCAAGCGACCTGCTTGCGAACCAAGTTGACGTGATGCTCAGCGGGGGGCTTCGAAACTGGATCCCCGAGGCCGCCAAGGATAAAGAATCGGTAACCTACGCTGCCGTGCTCCAAATGACCGGCGGTCGTTTTCCTGTCAGCTCGAAGAGAAAAGACAACCGTAACTTGCTATTGGAAGCACGCGAGGATTACCAGTTAGTCTTTGATCGGCAGGGCCTTGATCGTCTTACCGAAGGGCGAGTCTTGGGACTGTTTGCCGATTCAGGGATGGACGATGCCCTGATGGAACGTGCCGCTGAGGCGGAGGGCAAACGCACTCAGCCGACGCTTGCGGAAATGACGACGAAGGCCGTCGAACTGCTTGATCAACGCCCCGAGGGTTTTTTCTTGATGGTCGAAGGGGGCCAGATTGATTGGGCCGGCCACAACAACGACGCTGGCACGATGCTGCACGAGCTGCTCCGCTTCGATGCGGCGGTCGCAGCCGTTCTCGATTGGGCCAAGGACCGCGATGACACCCTGGTGATTGTCACCGCAGATCACGAGACGGGCTCATTTGGTTTTAGCTACTCCGGGAAGCCTCTGCCTGCGAGTCGTCGGCTTCAAGGGAACATCTTCAACGGTAACGAGTACGCTCCGAATTTCAACTTCGCCGGGCACAAGGCACTTCAAAGGCTTTACGGTCAGAAGCAGAGTTTCTTTGCGATCTTTCAAACCTTCGATGCTTTACCCGGCGACGAAAAAACCCCCGAGAAATTGGTAGAGCTGGTCAACGCGGCGATGCCGATCAAGATCGATCTCGACGATGCAATTCGGATTCTAGCGCGAGAACGCAATCAGCTTTACTCAGAAGGGCATCCGTACCTTGGCGGTCAGACGGTGCCGAAGATCGATGATTTCACTGCCTTCTATGTCTACGGCGAAAACTCTAGGCACAATCTCCTTGGCCGCGTCTTAGCCGAGGAGCAGAACGTCGTCTGGGGAACGGGCACCCACACTAGCACGCCGGTGCCGCTGGGTGCTTGGGGACCGGAGGGTGTCGCGAAGCAGTTCGGCGGGATGAAACACGCGACGGAGATTGGGCAAGGGATGATCGAGTTGATGCGGGAGTGAGCCAGTCTATTTGTTCTTTCTGCGATGGCGAAACCAGAACGGAAGACCTCCGAGAAACCCTAGCATTGCTCCGAGAAAGAAATTGTGTAGTTGGCTGGCTGCGGGTAATGCGATGTACGGTTTCCAGGCTAAGATGCCAAGAACAGCGGCGAGTACAAGCGGAGCTAGAGCGTACTTCCCGAGACCATAGCGCCCTTTAGGAAATTCGAGTAGACTTGGTAACTTCACCTTAAGGAGGAGCCCGATGGTTTATTCGAAGGAACGTCGCGGGGAAGTGCTTGCTGCTTGTGATGCCGGCAAGGGGA